>JAUSJG010000025.1 GCA_030647555.1 bacterium
ACCGAACCGGTCAGCCGTGCAATACTGTCGGATGAATTGAGGGTAGGAGTGAAAAGCTAATCGAGTTTGGAAATAGCTGGTTCTCTCCGAAATAGTCTTAGAACTAGCCTCGAAGCGTAACACGCGGGGTAGAGCACAGTATGGATCCGTCCGTCGCAAGACGGCGGCTCCAATCTATCTCCGACTACGCGTGGTCTGAAGACGGGAGTCAGAACACGGGGGCTAAGCTCCGTGCTCAAAAGGGAAACAGCCCAAGATCGTAGCCTAAGGTCCCTAAGTGCGAGTTAAGTGGCGAAGGAAGTGGAAAACCCCAGACAGCGCGGATGTTGGCTTAGAAGCAGCCACCATTTAAAGATAGCGTAACAGCTCACGCGTCGAGGTTTTTTGCACCGAAAATATAACGGGGCTAAACCGCCACCGAAGGCGCGGACTTAAACAACACGTTTGTTTAATTGGTAGGAGAGCATTCCACTCTCCGGTTTAAAAACCGGATTTGCATTGAAGGAGTAGCCGCGAGGCGCTCTGGAGCGTGTGGAAGAGAGAATGTTGGCATGAGTAACCTCACAGACTGTTAAAACCAGTCTCATCGAAAGTCCGAGGTTTCCTGGGCAATGGCAGTCATCCCAGGGTAAGTCGGTCCTAAGGCAAGGCCGAAAGGCGTAGCTGATGGGCAGCAGTTTAATATTACTGCACTTCTGTACAGTTGTATGGAGATCACATTGCGGAAACCAGTTGGGGCTATGGAATGTCCTAATGGGAACACTTAGTCGGGCACCCCAGGTAAATCCGGGGAGCTGTCGCAAGACAACGGCGAATGTTATCAACCCTCAATCCTTCGGGTGCGAGGAGGCTGGCGGGCCGGGATGGCTAGAAAAACTTCGTTACGTTAACTGTATGGAATCCGTACCGCAAACCAACACAGGTGGACAGCTGTGCAAATACAGCAAGATGATCGGGAGAACCCTCGCTAAGGAACTAGGCAATTCAGTGGTCGTACCTTCGGTAGAAGGCCTACCCAGAGTCGGAGTGACGTAATCATTCGTCAATCTAAAATGGGTCGCAGCGAAAGATGCTTAACGACTGTTTACCAAAAACACAGGTCCCTGCAAACCCGTAAGGGGAAGTATAGGGGCTGATGCCTGGCCAGTGTCTGGTCGTGAACCCGCTCGGTTGGTAGCTGAGCGGCGTAGCCCAGATGAACGCCGGCGATAACTATAATCGTCCTATGGTAGAATCGCTGCCATAGTAAGAGTGAAAGACTCTTCCATCTGCTTAAAGTCCTAGAGGAGCAGATAGGAAAACCTAGCTATATGCTGGAAACTCTGAGTATTCGGCACTACGTACGTCTTTGCGAGCCCCGCACCCTTCAAGGTGCGTGGGCGAAGTCGCCCATCTGGGCGAACCTCGCCCCTGAAGGGGCGGGCAATCTCGTCGTGAAAATGTGTCCGATGCAGCCCACGTCGTTCCTAATGGGAGCTATGCGGGCTAACAGACAATCAGCAGGAAACTATTAGGAAATTGGAAAGCGTTAAAGAACAATTCATCTGACAAAGGAATCATAATCATGTCTGAAGTTAAAGTTGGTGATGAGTATGAAAACTGGTGTCAGGGATGTCAAAAGATAACTAAGTGGCGATACATTGAGATCAAACCTGGTCGTGTATGCGTCGCGTATGACGGTGGTGGCGGTGAGTATGAAAATTGCATTTATTACACGGTTCAGTGTCAAAAATGCAAACAAGAGTTCACTCACTAAGACCATATCTTTTGTTCTTCGAACTAGTTGCCAACTTCGGTTGGCAATGCTTTCCAGTTTCCTATAGGATCCTCAGAGACTACACGCTAAGCCATGAACCCTACGTGGTTCATGGAAGATATAGTCCGACCTGTATGGCGACATACAGAGCGTGGCAGAAATGACCACGCCGTTCGCTAAAACAGCGAATAGTAACAAATTGTATTAATAATATAATACGAGCGAAATTCCTTGGCACGTAAGTTGTGTCCCGCACGAATGGCATAACGATTGAGCAACTGTCTCGGCGAGGGACCCGGTGAAATCGCACTAGCGGTGAAGATGCCGTTTACCTGTGGCAAGACGAAAAGACCCCGTGGAGCTTTACTACAGCGTGCTATTGATTAGCGTTTGTTGCTGCCGAGCATAGGTGGGAGACTTTGAAACCTTTCTTCTGGGAGAGGTGGAGTCATCAGTGGAATACCACCCTGTATCGGATGCTAATCTAACCTCTTAGTGTGAATCCACTAAAGGAACAGTGACAAGCAGGTAGTTTATCTGGGGCGGATGCCTTAGCGCTTTGCGTCGGAAATTTGAACAATTTGGAATGAAATTGGAGAACAATATGCGCCGCTCGCATATGTTTACATAGAGTTTAGTACGCGCTATGTAACACCAATATCTGAATTTTCCGATGAAAGCATGGGGCCCATGCAGAGTAATTTGCATTGGCAAATCTCACTTATTTGCTGGAACATCTGGAGTGCTTAAGGAGAAATCCAACAAGCGTTTCGCGAAAGTTCGCGATACCAGACAATCAGCAGGGAATTTTCGAGAATTGAAAGTTGTTTTTTGGCGAAGGAGGATATCATGCCGATTGGACAGATCTTTTTGTTGACATTCATGGCGATCGTCCTGATTGTCAATGTGGTCAACGGTGTACACCTTGTGAAGGTCGTAATCACCGAGTGACTCTATTGTGTAGTTTTTCAAGGCGAGTCTTCAAGGATAGAAGATTCGCCACAACTTTCAATTCTCGAATAAGCCCTCAACGACTGAACGTGAGACGACCGAAGAATCGGTTGATGTTACAGTCTGACCCTTATAGCGATATGAGGAAACGCGCAGAAAACAAAATGACGCGTTCGTAATAGTTGTGTCATTCCTGCCGAAAGCAGGAATCCGAGTCGAGTAACGAATGGATTCCGGATCAAGTCCGGAATGACAAACGAAACGTAACAAATGTGCCCAAATTGTAACGGAGGCGTACGAAGGTCAACTCAGCGCGGATGGAAATCGCGCATAGAGTGCAAGAGCATACGTTGGCCTGACTGCAAGGCGTACATGCCGCGCAGACACGAAAGTGGGTTCTAGTGAACCGACCGTTCCTTGTAGAAGGGCGGAAGATCAACGGATAAAAGTTACCCCGGGGATAACAGGCTGATTTTGCCCGAGCGTCCACAGCGACGGCAAAGTTTGGCACCTTAACATATCGGGGTGCTACGGAAGCGATTCCGTAAGCCATTTGGTTTAGCTCACCAAAAAAATTACCAACTCATAACGGTGAACACTGTTTTTGTATCAGAAAACAGTCAACGCCGTGGGAAGTCGCCCGCTCCTTTGGAGCGAGGTTGACCCCGTAACGACTGACCCGAAAGGGGAGGCTCGCATCACTAAAAATGCGGGCAACACGTTGGCACTCATCTAATTCAAAAACGACTACGGTCCGCTAGTTGGCGGAAAACCTAATGTTGTTTGATGAGTTGAAGGCATAGTCTAAACTTTCTGGCGACAGGAAGAGGAATAAGAAAATCGACAGCGATGTCGGCTCGCCGCATCCTGGGGGTGTAGAAGCTCCCAAGGGTTTGGCTGTTCGCCAACTAAAGCGGCACGCGAGCTGGGTAAAGAGTTCTGAGCCCAGCATAAATCGGCTAATAACGGTGAAGTCCCAATGGTTGATTGTACGTAAAACATTCGGTATAATTAACTCATGGATGATACCGTGGGAAGTATAGAAATAGTTTCTATCCCCCGTAACGACTGAACCCAATAAAATTCTGTTGGCTAAACAGAATGGGTGAGATAGTTTTCAGATTCCGCTACTTCACAAACTATCATACGCCGGTCTAATTAAACTAATTAGAAAGTTATAGTCTGCGCTTCGAGTAATCGAAGAATGACGCGTCAGAACGTAAATAACATTGCGTTCTACATCAGAAATGATGTACAATAAATTCGACTAATATCGGTGAAACCCTTCATTCAGGATCCGAACCTGAAAGGGCAATACCGAGGGAAGACCCACGAAGAAATCGGAGAACGGAAATCAGTAATCGGAAAAGCGTACGTCGCGTCCGATGTCTGATAACCGACCTCCGACATTCCTAGTGTGGTCCCCGTAACGACTGATTCAAAAGCCCGAGTAAGCGGGTAATGATGAGATAGCTTTCAGATTTCGATACTTCACAAGTTATCATACGTCGACTCCTCACTTGGCAGTGTCCGAGAAGGATGAAGATATAGTCTATGCTTATCGAAAAGATAAGAATATACATGCGTGAGACAGTTCGGACTCTATCTGCCACAGGCGCGGAGTGATGAGAGAAGTCCCTATTAGTAGCCCGATAAGGGTGTGCTACTTCATGGAGCAATCCGTGATGACAATTTGGCTAATAACGGTGAAACCCACACTGGATACTGGAAACAGTTTTCAGCGGGTAATACCGTGGGAAGTTCAACTCAAAACACTCAAAATTTACGAAACTGAAACAGGATTTATCTTGTTTCATGTATCTTATTTTGATGTGTAGAGTTTTACCCCGTAACGACTGATCCCGAAAGGGTGAGATAGTTTTCAGTTTTCGATACTTCACAAACTATCATACGCCAACCCCAACCACGTAAAATCACCTGATGGTGACCACGTGGCTCTGGGAGAAGATATAGTCTGTGCCTAAAGTAATTTAGGAATTCACATGACGAGAGGACCGTAGGGGACGAACCTCTTGTGTACCGGTTGTCCTTCCAAGGGCACTGCCGGGTAGCAACGTTCGGCTGGTGATAAACGCTGAAAGCATCTAAGCGTGAAGCCCACCTCAAGATTATCACTCATGGACACGTTGGAGATTACGACGTTGATAGGCAGAAGGTAGAAGTCCCGCAAGGGATTGAGCCGATCTGTACTAATCTGTCCGTTTGCGTATTAAACTATGGTTTACAGTATATATCCAAGTTTATTAGGGATGATCCCTTCGCGGGATCTTCCCTAATCTAAAAACAAAGTAGAGAAGTCGTTGCCACATTTACCTGTTACAATTCAGTAGTATCAATAAGCACTCTGTTCTGAGTGCCTGTAGCGATGAGGTTATACCCGTTCCCATTCCGAACACGGCAGTCAAGCTCATCCGCGCCGATGGTAGCCTAGCTTCTTGCTTTGGTAAGAGTAGGTCGGTGCTCGGAACAGATTGCTTATTAAAAAAACGACTTCGGTCGTTTTTTTGTTGGTAGTATTTTTAATTCGTAATACTATTATTGTCGACATTTATATTCGGAATCGGTGGTTTTGGAATTGGCCCTGGTGGTAATGTAAAATTAAACGTTCCTTCGCCACGGAATTCACCGATTACCAGGGCGGGAATATCGCCGTTTACTTTGTCTTTGAATTCCAGTGTGATTCGTTGTTTTAAAGCCTCGTCGTCGATTGCGTTTTGGGTTGCTTCATGGCGCGCCCGTGCTGTGGCCAATCGTTTTTTTGTCGATTCCAGGAGGATTGCGTTAAGTTTGTTTTGCATTTCCGTTTCAGATGAAGCGGTAATCTTAAGGTCTTTACTGATTGGATTATTAAGAATATCCGCAATGTCGTTTATGTATGCAGTGAGGGCGTTGTAATGTAGTTCTTCGTGACCAACGATTCCACGAATTAATCCGTATATCAGGTGATAATCCTGGCCATATTTTAACGCATCAAATTGTTTATCAGAAAGAACCGGAATACTGATGGAAAAACTTGTCGTGAGCGTGGCATTACGCGCTAATTGTACAGAACCGGCGGGAATTGTGTAGACGCCATTGTTGTCTACCTTGTTTGTTGTCAGGTATGAAATATTGGGGATATTTACGTTGGAAGCCAAGTGGCCGATATCCTGGCGTCTTAAAATATCATAGACGATTTCTGATGCGGTGATTGGTCTGTTTTGTGCCAGGGGGTAATAGTCAGGTGTGTAGTTGTAGCGAATAATTACTTTTCCAATTACAGCTGTTTTCTTGAGTGTGGAATTTTGTTGAACATCAGACGTAGTAATCAAGGGATTGTGATCGCATCCGGTACATGTCACCTTTGAGTTGCCTGAATAAGGTTGGGAAGCCGAGGGCTGTGTAGGTTGTGGAATCGGGGCACTTTTTTTGATCGTTATCCAGTCGGAATTCTCCGTCAGTGCCATTGTGTTTAAATAGTCGGACATCAGATAGCCCGCCAAGGCAGCAATAAAAAAACCGAAAATGGTTAGCAGTATCAACCAAAAGTTTTTCATCACAATAAAGTGCAAAAATTATTTATGCGAGACGCCTGCCGTGTCCTTTAGCCATTGCATCGTGCCTCCCAATTTTTCTATCGTATTGCGATCACCGTCGTTGATGCGACCAAACCAGTAGTCCCGATCGGCACCATCAGGTTCGCGCTGGAAGACGAAGTAAAACAGATACGGAAACCATTTATCTCTCAGCAAAGTCAGGCTGATGGGCGTAGTGCGGGGTGTGAGGAAAGGTTTTATGCCGGTCGTTTTATTTTTGGTCATCGCGGTAATTAATTCGCTTTTTGTGGAAACCTCACCGTTGTAGACATAGTCCACCCAAAACATATTATCGGCCGTGGAAATTTGTTTATCAAAAATCGCCATGTAAATATCGTTTATTTGCGCGATCAAATCGCGGATGGCGGGACGCACTTTTGTAAGCGTACTGGAGGTATTGGGCGCTGTTGCAACAGAGGAGACCATGGAGGCGCTTTTTACAAAAATATTTTTAAAGCCGGCAATAGTGGAAGACCGCGGATAGCGTAAAAGAAACTCCGGGAACACCCGCAGAATATATTTGGGGTTGTAACCCATTGCTTTATAAAGCGCGTCGGATGCGACGCGGCGCAGAGTGCCATTTTTTACCACAAAAATGTCTTTGCCGATACCCACTTGCCACCCGTCGGGATAACGTTCGATGTTGACGCCGCGTTTGTAGCGTGCCAATTCCTGCGCAGTAACGGACATAATTTGGCCGGACCACGGATAACCTTCGGCTTCGTAGATGTAATCTTGCAGGTAATAGTGCTTTGTGTAGACGCCGTTATTTTCTTCAACCCGCCACACGGTTCCCCCATGATAGGCGCCATTGTACATTACTGTTCCGCCGGGGTGGACGTCTGTGCGGACGATTTCCGGTCCTGTAACGAACTCGGTCAGGTGCGCGGCGGAAGTGGGGTAAAGATTGCGTCCGGGAAATTTTAAAGCCGTTCGGACGCCTGCCGAAATTTTCCTTTTTCTCAACTTATCGTCAATAAAATATTGTGTTTTATCCGGCGCTTGGAGGATTTTTCCGATGTAAAAAGGATTTACCGACTTAGTTTGCGGGTATCGCGTCATGTCTACGGCGGAGATAACCACAACGCAATCAATCTTAAAATAATGGGCTTCTTGAAGCCAAAGACTGACGATTTTCGGCAAAATCATACTCTTTTTACCGTTTTTGATGTAATAAACAGTGTTGCTGGTAGCGGTTTTAATCAATGTCCCCTCCGGCAAAAAGTTTTGGTTGAAAGGCGACGCGAAGAATGCCTTGTATTGTGTAAAGTCGGCGGCGCGAGCAGGTGAGGTAATATAAAAATTTAAAGAAAAACAGAAAAATAATACCGTTGAGCAAATAATCCCTCCTCGCCTCCCTTTGAATAAAGGGAGGAATTCGCGACGTCTCCCTCCTTTTTTCAAAGGAGGGCGGGGGTGGATTGTGCTGACAGTAAGGTGGTTTTCTTTTGTTTCTTTCACTTCTTGATACTACCACATCGACTACTAATAAAGTTCCGGATTTAAAAAAGGAATAAGAGCAAAAATGACTGCCGGAGTATAGAGTCCGGCACGGTCGATGATATCGTTGGTCAAGATACCGATCGCACCGTTGGTTAATTTTGAGTCCTTCTTACCAAAAACAATGTCATCTGCATGACCCAGTTCCATACCATCCAAAATTAACTCACGAACCTTTGGTGGCAGGACGAATTCTCCTGATTTCCCCATACCCAATTTTCCTGTTTTGTCGCGGACGACTATCCAGGAAAAAGAATATAATTTACCGTCGCGGTCTTCCACACCACCTTCAAGTCCGACAAAATAATCTGCGTCAGGTATGGTCAAGGCGGCTTTTTCTGCGCGATTTGTTGCTCCCGTAAGGGCTTCAATACTGCTCATCGGTTGGTCGCAAACACCGGAAGGAACGGAAATTCCCTCAAATTCAAAGGTTAAATTCGGAAAGACTTTGGTAAAAGCCGTTTTTGTGGAGGTTATCTTTACGGGATTTTTAGAGGCAATTACTACTTTCATGTAATTATTCTACACTTTTTTAGCGTAAAGCATGATGCATTTGTCCGTTTTGAGCGTTACCTGAAATCCATTTGATTCCAGAAATTGTTTCAGTTGCGAGGAATTCCTTTCCGTGTCGATGTCGTGGCATTCCATGCTGATTTTATCAATTTTGTCCATAGTTTCCTTGGGTGTATTAAAAAGAATCTCGTATTCCGCCCCCTCGCAATCCATCTTTAATAAGTCGATATGTTGAATATTGTGTTTAGCAAAAAGGACCGACAGGGATTCTGTATTTACCCCTAACTCACCATTTTTGTTATTGGAAAAGATGAAAGAATGGCCACCGGTACTGTTTGAAACATTTAGATTTCTCCCTTCATTGTCGGCGGATAATGCTTCGTTGATTGTAATAATATTTTTAAGGTTATTTAATTCAATATTGGCTTGTAGTAGCGCATAGTTATCTGGCATTGGTTCAATGGCATAAACTTTCCCTTGCTTCGCGAGTGTCGCTGTGTAAACCGAAAAAACTCCGATATGCGCCCCCACGTCCACGATTGTGTCTTTTGAATTTATTTCAAAACCCTTTGGAGTATAAACTTTGTCTATTAATATCTCAAAAATAATATTTTTATCCACTGATCCAGAACGTGTTTTCAGTGATATGCCGTTACGTAATTTGTAAATAATATATTTATTATTTGAAAGTTTTAGGTAATCAGCTATAAACGAGAGCCAATTCGAAAAGAGTTTGATAATCTTGGTGGTAGTTTGAATTTTAGGCATATTTTTAGCGAAGCGACTGTGTGTTCAACTTTGATAAGTCGTTTTCAATAACGATTGGTCTCATCCCGAGAATTTCTTCTTTGTAATTAATCTCTGGAATTCGGTTGAGCAAATAAATCGGTTTTCGCAAATACATTGCCAAGCCCATCTCAATGAGTGTGTTTGCGCCGATATAGCCGACGATACCTTTTTTATCGTAATTGCAGACCAAAATCACATCGGACCATAGTTCTTTATCGAAGTGATTAAGCATTGCGAGTCTTTTGTTTGTCCAAACCCAGCTCGTATCGTCGGTAACGGTTTTTCGCAATTCGTAGTACTTGGCCACCGGAATCATGTTGCCGTTTTCGTCAGGCACTTCCGTTGGGGGCAGTTTTACTTCATGTCCCAAGGTCTCAAGTTGTTTTTTAACGTCCAGCATTTTATCGAAGAAGGCGATACTGCCACAAAGAGTGATTTTCATGGGGTAATTATACACTGGCTGGTATCTCTATGATATCTGTGTAATAAATAACAATATGACAGTAAAAGGCAAAATAGCTCTTGTAACAGGTAGTGGAAGAGGTTTGGGACAGGCTATTTGTAGGGAGTTGGCGCTTGCCGGCGCAACTGTTTATGTGACCGATATTGATCTGGAAACGGCGGAAAAATCTGCCATACAGATAAAAAGTGGGGTATCGGAAGATCTGATCGAGAATATCTATGCACTGGCTTGCGATGTTAGAAACGAGGCACAAGCGAAAGAAGTAATTGGGAAGATTGTTGAGGAACAGGGTCGAATTGATATTTTAGTAAATAATGCCGGTGTAAATGTGACGGCTACAGTAGAAGATTTGTCGGTCGTTGAATGGGATCGTACCGTCTCAACAATTTTGCGTGGCGCATACGTTATGTCGCATACAGTTTTTCCTCAAATGAAGAAACAAGGAGGTGGAAACATTATTAATATTGTTTCCAGTCTGGCGAAGCGTGTAAAAGAAAATTCTCCCGCGTATGTGGCGAGTAAGTGGGGATTGCAGGGTCTAAGTCAGCTGTTATATATGCAGGGAAGAAAATATAGTATCAAAGTGACCGCCTTGAGCCCAGCCGGGATGCGAACACGGATGTTGTTGGACCGTTTTCCAGATTTAGATCAATCCAAAATAATGGATCCAGCGGAAGTAGCCAAAGTAGTACGGTTTATTTTGGAATTACCAGAAGAAATTGCCATTCCCGATTTATTTATGATGTCGACAAAAGAAGAAACCTGGCCGTAAGGGACAAGTAAATTATCCGAGTGGTAGTTTTTCCGACTGCCAATATTCTCTTAATGACTTGATTTTGTCGCCTTCGATCTCAAGAATTGCGACCTCTTTGATGTGGACGCGACAATTTTCAATGTTGCTGTTGAAAAATGCTTCCCATTCGGCGATAACAGTGTTTTCGCTCAAATAGTAATTTAACAGTTGGAATTTGATATCAGATTGCTCGGCAACAACTTTTGTTTGCCAGTATTGGGCAATTTCCGTGTGGCCAATCATTGGCTTGCCCAGAACACGCTCGTGATATATTCCGTCAGTATGAAAAATACTCAATATTTTGTTAGTATCCTGTCCAACCCAAGCTTCGCCGTATGTTTTCAAGATATTTTCAGCTAGTGATCTGTCGATCATATATGATGTGTTTAACAATAGGTCTTTTCGCATTATCGTGTTAACAGGCCTATTTGTCCACGGGAAAAATAACTCTCCATATTTTCATTAAAACATGAAGGTTAGTATATAATTTCAATATGGTCGTTGAAATTGATCAATCGATAAAAATTGAGCAGACGCACGCGGATACGATTATTGGTATTGCTAATTCGAAGCAGATTGCGGTGTGTATCACGCGTCAAATCAAAAGAAAATTGGAGAAAGATTTCCGCAAAGCGGATAGGCGACGTTTGTTTTCATTGCGGACTTTTATTGCCGGATGTGTGTTGGGTTTAGAATATGCTAAATTCAAAAATCTATCTGATGTCGTTATTGATATCGAATATACGGGACAAGAGCGTCGTTTGAGAAGTATTTTCTTAGAAATGTGGAGTCGCAGGCACGATAGTGAACCGGATGTTAGTTTTCGATTGATTGGTAAAGGCTCAAAAGCGCACGAAGTTTGTTGGAAAACGCAACGCGGAAAACGAAAACCAGACGTCGTTTTGACCTACGGGGATATCAAAAAGTTAGCTCTTTCTCGCGTAAACTAAAAGCCCGGGCGCTTAGGCCAACCGAGTGGTTACGGCTGGGGCGGCGTCCGAGGGCTAGTTACAGCTTACACATTTGATAGTGACTGTCAAGTGATGCGATTTTTCTAGAAAAAAGGCACTGAAGTCAGTGCCGAATGAACGGATGTTCCCTTGGCTGTGGGCCTCCGTGGACTATCGGTCCGCCGGTCATTTCAACGTGACAATCAAGGCAAATGGGCGTCTGGTTGGAGGTGGGGACAGCCTCATGTTCCGTGGTCGATGTCATTTTTCCGCATTTCGGGCACGTCCAGCGATGGGTCGGCGGGGGAAACATCGATTTTCTCCTTGGTGTTGGAATGAACAAAATGCCTGACCAGCTACTCAATGACTGTGATGTTTTCTGGTAAATCTTCCGCAGTGACTTCAATTACTTCGAGGGGCGTCACCGGTTGTTCGCTGCGTCCTTGAATGTGGTCAAAATTTGAAAAACTGTTTTTGTCTAGCACATAAATCTTTGCTGTGATGGTTTTTGCGTAGTCGAGTAAGTTTCTTGACGCGGTAAAGTGTAGGCCGGCATCATCAACGCCGGAACGGCAGGAGGATTCTTCCTTTATATTTTTATCGTTAATCAGAGCGCGGAAAATAGCCAAATTGGCGTATTGTGTCGCAAAAACCGCCGGATTTCCGTCTTTTTCTTGTTCTCCGGTGATTTCGTTAAAATTGTAGCCTTGTCTAGGTTCGAGTAATTCAATGTTATTTGGCGATCCGTGAAAAACATATTTACCTTCATCCTCCAACGCCAACAATTTTTCGCGACTATTTTTATACTGTTCGGTGCGCGGTGATCCTTCTAGCATATGTTGGATTGTAGTTTGAGACTGGAAAAAGTGGAAGTTGTTTCAACCGAAATAGTAGCCGTTCCAGTCCTCGATTTCTGCATTGAAGCCGTTTTCTAACGCCAGTTTTCGAATCACCGCCAGCAGTTCTTTTTGCGTCTCGAAGTCTGCTCTTTGGATGATTGATTGAATTTTGGTGATCAAATTATCTGAACTTATCGGCAGTTTTTCGAGCGGATAGTTGGTGAGTTCCCACACGAGGAATTTATTGTATGGGCAAACTTTGTTTTCAACAGCGAAAACAAACTGCAGGAGGAGGGGGATGGATTCGTTGGCATCTAAGCGTCCCGCGAGCTCGTTGCCGTCACGCAGGTTTTTTAACGAGCGGTGAATTTGGTTTAAGTAACCACCCAGAGCAGTACTGGCAATTTTTCGCGCATCAGTGGGGTCGAGTGTTCCTTTTTCGTCGATCAATTTTTGAATTTCACCGGTTTTGTCGATAATCGCTTTGTTGTGTGCGAACGTGTATTTGTCGTATTGTGTGGTACTGCCTATTTTCGCGTGTTCACGAAAGCCCGAGAGCGAGTGAGGCAGGGAATCGATATATTCCGTCTTAGGATAATCATTTTTAACTCCCTCAAAACCAGCGTCAGTAGTAACCAAAATAACATCATAGTCCGAATTTTCGGAAGCGGCACCTTTTCCGCGCCCACCGCCCAAAATCACGCCGATGATCCGGTCATCGTTTCTGGCTTTTTCCAAATAAGCGTCGTATGCACTTTTCGCTTTTAGTTGGTCGATCATAAACTTGTATAGAGCTCAGCGATGGGGAGTAATTCTTGGGTTTGCTCTATGCGTTTTTGAACGACTTGTCCGTCTTTTTTGAAAACCCTGTATGCGCCAGCACGTTTTTTTGAAGTGATTACTTTAAAATATTTTCCATCAATAAATTCGATTGCACAATTATCTTCAATGGCAATACCAAAACCGCCAATCTTTTGCATCATCTCCTGAAAGCTTTTTCTTCGCGGAACGCCGAGAGTTCTGCTGTTGTAGTGTGGGCAATGGATTCCTTTAATAAAACCAAGGCCTTTTACATTGATGTATTTCCATTTTTTGGGATTATAGAAGGCCATCGAGTCGCTGTGGCCGGATTCATACCAACAAATAGAGCCAGCACTAATTCCACAAAGAACCGTACCTTTTTGATATGCCTGCCATAAAAGTTTATCAACCCCAAGATGTTGCCAAAGGCGGATCATTTTAAGAGTATTGCCTCCGCCAACGTAAATAATATCGGCTGAATCAATTTTTTGTTTTATTTCTGTATTGGTTGGATGTTGGGTAATGAGAAAAAGAACATCGGTTTTGCATTTTAATTGATTGCCAAAATAATTTTGAATGTGTTTCCAGTAGCCTTCAGAATCAGTACTTGCTGTAGGTATAAAAAGTAGTTTAGGGTTTTCTTTTTTGGAGAGACTTATGATCTCTTTGTCGATAGAAATAGTTCCTTTCGTTCGTATTTCTCCACCTCCAATTGTTACAATTATTTTGGTCATTACTATTTCTTTCATTTAGTTGAATGCAGTTCCCAAAACCCAGCAGTCTTGCCATTTGCGTAGGCTTTCATGGCATCATACATCTTTTTCATTGTCACAATTTTCCATTTTGGTCCTCGTGTTGGGTCAACAAAACGAATCGTATTATTTTTGACGTATATTTTATCTAAAACCACAACATGTCCGTTGTCTTTTTCTGGATCATTGGCAAGCGTGCCATGATGAAAACACATTAATATATCAAAATCTTGTCGTGATAATAGAGATAGATACTTTTTAAATTCTGAAAAATTTTCAAACTTCTCTATGTTTTTTAATTCCACAGAGAGCGGAATACCGAGTTTCTTAAAAACCCTGTTAGGTTCATAATTTCTTTCAAAAATTTGGGTACCATATCCGGCAACAGGACGAAAAGAGCTTCTTGGTCTTTTGCCGGTTCTCATATTCCAGAAAAATTTAGTTGCATCTTTGGGTACGGTAAGACCGAGATGGTATCCAAGTTCTTCTGCTGGAATGAGAGGAATTCCACGCCGGTACATCACCATTAGAATAGAGGTTGGTACACAACAATATGGCTGTTGCGAAAATGGTATATATCGTGAATCCTTTGGAACAATTTCCATAATTTTAATTTTAACTTAAATGTAATAATTTGAGTACTCGGGTATACCGATACTTGAATTTTATGCGGGCGGAGAGGGTGACCCCGCAGTAGAACCTCGATTCACTGCGGGGCAGGGATTCGCCCGCTAACGCAGCGGGCGCCCGCCGATGTGGCGGGCGAACTTGGCGGTGGGAGTGAGATTCGGCCTCGAAAATCGCATTGATATGCAATTTTCTGGCCACCGGTTCGCGGTCCTATGGGACAACGCGAACCGTTCGAATCTCACTCGTAACCAAGCAGTTGTATCGCAATAAAGAAGATGCTCCGGAATTTTGCGTCTCTTGTCGCAAAATTTCGGAGTTCTTCGATTCTTGTGCAAAATGACCAAACGGGATGTTTGGTCATTTTGTGTACATTGGATAGTTTCGCTAAGCGAAACAAATCTCGAGCGGTGTTTTTTGATTGATGTTCGAACTTTTTTTGAGCAAACCCCCAACTAAGGAAGCCAGCCCCGCCACTGCTCGACAAGCTCGCCACACCACAGAAAAATACTCTTTGCTCTTTTCATTTTGCGCGCCCCCGATTTTTTCTTCTTTTAATGAAAAGAGTATTTTTCTGCGGTGTTCTGCCTTCCAAGTATTCAGGCAGGTGGCGGGACTGGCCTCAATTTGATTTCGCAAAGGAAAAGCGGAATTCCCCCCAAACCCCCCATCCGCTTTTCCTTTTCTCAAACGGAACGGGAACGGAAGCAGGCGGGCAAAAATTCCTTCCCCCCAACCCCCTTCC
>JAUSJG010000026.1 GCA_030647555.1 bacterium
ACTTCCCTACTTTTGGATTACGAATGGTAACAAGGATAATATCGTCAGGGTCGGAAGGGTCATCGTCAAAATTGGCATTGTCTTCACCGAGTTGGTTTTCAGTCCGTGAAAGAATCTTCCCGTCGGGATCGGTCACTTCGAAATCGACATTGGGAGAGACGGTAAAGGAGAGCATCGAATCCGGCGCAACATACAAATCACTCTCATCGGCTCTAACTGTTGGCACAGTAACAAAATTTTGCACAACCCTTCTGAATGGTTGCGGTAAATAGGCCAATACCGGGGGGTTAAAAAATTCGGAAACAGAAGCACGCGCGTCATCCGGAATTTTGATATGCGAAGTGCCGTCATACGTGTAATTTTCTATATCGAGAAGCTTTGCGCTTGTTAGTAATACTGTTTCATCACCTTCATCCGAATCAGCCGTTGGTGGATCCGGATTAGGATGACCATCACGCCAACGATTATAGGTATTGTCATCAACAGTACAAATTCCACCTATTATTATCTCATCCATTGTTTTACCTGATAAACCCGCATAAATACGCGCTTCTTTTACGCGCGATTTAATCAGATGGGCACTACTGTTCAAATCAATCAGAAAATTGTTCTTTTCCGCCATTTCAGATAAGGACAAAAGGGTTCCGTCACGTTTTACAAAATTTGTTGTCGGCAAAACATCGCGAAGGGAAGGAAAGAATTCACGGAATGAAAGAGGAGGTTGGATATTAGGAAGTTTGCGAGTTCTTTTTAGGTTCCAATGCAAAACATCAAAACCCCATTTATAAAAAACATTCCAACTATTTGGATATATTCCACCCTCCCAAACAACGTAAGCTTCAGTAGAACCCTTGTTTGGCGTCCCCATCATTACAATTTTATTAACATCATCCTGATAATTATTACTTTGAATATAGGCGCGCGCTAAAAGACCGCCCATGCTGTGCGCCACAATATCCACTTGTCGCTTACCACTCTTGGCACGAGCTTCATCAATTTTCGGCATCAAGTATTTCTTGTATGTTTCATCAACCGGCTTTCGCCAATCATAATAGGCGATAAAAAGAGTTTTTCCTTCTTCATAGCCATAGTTTTCCAGCTCTTTAATTAACGCTTTGTATACATTACCACGCCAAATAAAACCCCATTTATTATCTTCGATATCATGAAGCATGAGCTTTTTATCAAAAGAAGCCAACATCCCAGGAACCAGAACTACCGGGTTGCCATCATATTCTGCATGGACAGTAAAAAAAGGCAAAAAGAAAAGAGCTAGACAGCCCAAAAATGCTATTTTCCTATATTTGTCCACCATAAATTCCTGTTACCATCATCCCCCATAAACCAGAAAATATCAACCATGGCAAACTAGCGCCAACGAAAAACAATAAAATACTAAGCAAGATCACAATAATAATTTTTCTCCGTGTAATCGTATGTCCCCTTTTTTTATCTAAGAAAAGCCATAACCACGGTATTACCGCCAGCACATATCGAAGATATATTTCAGAATATCCCAAAAGAGCCGCCAGTATCATTGCAATTTTATCCGAAAAAGTCGGATACCCCGCAGGATTCTCCCCCAATAACCGCAAGAACATATCCACAATCATATTTATATTTTAGCACCCTAAAACAATAATACAAAACCAATCCCGCCGTATTCCTTCCCTTATCCAAGGGAAGGCGGGGATGGGTTTATCCGCTCCATCCCCTCCCGCATCTCCCCAAGCAAAGGATTTCCAGCCAAACCGCCCCAAGCGCCTCGACAAGGTTTTGATAGTGTTCAATCTGTTTTTCTTTCGGCACGTTAAAGTGCGTTCACATCAAAAAATAATAATCAAGCGGTACTGAAACGATATTAACCTCTTTGTTAAATTTTAGTTCGGTATTAGAAAAAATCAAACCGTAATCAGATTTTATTTTGCGCATCGTATTGATAACCTGTTTCATGTTTTTATCGCCAAGACCAACTTCGACAACTATCTTTTTAGAATTTCCGATTTGCAAAACAAAATCAGCTCCTCCTTCAGCGCTATCATAACGAATAATACCATCTCCTCTCAAAATCAACTCCCGATACAGATGAGCACCGATAGAATCCTCCAATAATTTACCCTGTCTGGTTAAATAGGTATTTTCGTTGCCGGAGAAATAAAAAAATGACATTCTAATTGCCGGACTCATAAACAAATACTTATTGGGCTTGTTGGCAACAGTCATATTGGAACCGTGCGGTGAAATTTTCACTAAAAGTTCTGCTTTTTCTAAAACATCAAAAATATTGGCAAGTGTTAATCGATTGATGGAAAACTTATTCGCCAATGTGCTAAGACTCGTTACGTCATTTTCAGCAATTGCAAACAAAATCCTTTTCACTGCTCCAAGCGTGTCCTGATCAAAACTACCAAGAGTCGGCATATCTTGTTTAATAATTTTTTCCAGCAACAATGAGATGTTGTCATAAATGGACATTTCATCCGGCGCCGTTAAAGCGAATGGGAAAGTTCCGTATGATAAATATTTTTTTACGTCATTTCTGTCAATTTTCGACCAATATCCATTAACAGAACTCACTAAACCGGATAGATTTTTATAAACATCTTCAGCGGTTTCTGAAAAATAAACTGCTTGCCTAATTTTACTTTTCAGTCCGAGAGTCGGGAAAATTTTATTTTTTATCATTTGGTATTCACCAAAGCACATTGGTGTCATTGGTTCAAATATGGCTCTTCGCGCGATATCAGGCGTTGACTGTAAAATAATTGCCGAAGAACCGGTGACACACAAAAAAACATTGTTAGTTCTTTCAAAGATTGACTTCATCGTCACAGCCCATTTGGGATCCGTTTGAACTTCGTCAAGAAAGAATAAAATCGGTTTTTTAATACTTTCCAAATTTTCACCGATAATTTTTTCGTATGCCGATATTATCTCATTAATCCCCACATCGAAATAATTCCTCAAGTCTTCCACGGACAAAAAGAAGACGCGCGCATCTTTTTTTACGAATTCAGAACAAACTTGAGCAACAATTGTCGTTTTTCCAACACCCCTAAACCCGGGAATAATAATCATTCTGTTTGATGATTTCTTGTCCAGAAAATCGCTCACGTATTTATGCAATTTTACGTACAAAAAACGCTGCGGATGCTTTTCTCCATTCTGATTGTGTGTAAAATGCCTTAACCGGTCATCGGTGGTTAAAATTTGTTTCTGCAAATACTGTATAAGTTCTTGATTCATATATAGTAGACTATTCAACAATTATATGTTTGTAGTATATTTGACTATACAGGTGTTGTCAAGCACTGTTATTTTGGCTTTTACTAGCACAATTTAGACGGCGTTTCTTGATTATTTTCTTGCGAATTGGACTAATTATGCTCAAATTCCACCATCCAGCCCTAACACCCCAAAACCATCCGTTCCTTCTCTTTACTAACCCATCTCAAGGGGTTAGTAAAATTTTTTCATTTTATTTCCTTCTGTTAGCCATTATTTGGCACAATTTCTTGTTGGATTTATCAATAATAGGTCTAATTATACCTGTTTTATACCTGTTTTAGCCCTATGATACAAACTGGCATAGTTTGTATCTATTGTGTCAAGAGATGTATACAAACTTGAAAGGGTTACAATCGGTCAATACTATACCCCTACAAAGGGTTAGTGGCGTTTGCCTCGTGTTTATTCCCTTTCCGTAGCCAATTTTTGAAGCGTTTACTTGTTGAAAATTCAAGGTTTTATCCGTCCCACCGCGTCCCGTATCTCCCCAAGCAAAGGATTTTCCGGCCAGACCGCCCTGAAATCACACTAATCCGTTTTCTTCCTCTTCTTCGTATTTTTCTTTTTCATCTCGCCAACAATTTTGTCAGTCGATTTTTTCAAATTTTTTATTTTTGAAAGAACATCCAACAGTTCTTCCTCCTCGTCTCCCTCAAACGCATCCTTGCCAACCTCATATGCCGCTTTCGTATTCTCAGCCAATGAACTCATCGACAATTGAAGCCCTTCTGCAATTAGATCCATCGTAATCGGGTCCCGCCTTAATTCCTTCAAAAATTTACCCGTTTCGCAAGGAAAACACTCTGCTTCTTTTTCGCGATCATCGCCAATCATCACCTTGCGTCCGCAATTTTCACATTTGTAGGTAATTATTTTCGTTGGACTTTTTGAGGACATGGCGGTTGATTACTCTTCTCTTTCACTGTTTATCTTATTCTGCCTTGTGAAGGCCTCCATGAGTTCCGCCTCACTAAGATCGCGCCCTTCTTTTTCCGCCCCTTGCATCGCGCGACAAATCTCACAATCGTCGTACTGTCCGGCCTCCGTATCGTTTTTTTCTTCTCCCTCCTTATTGATTATTGTTTTTTGGGTCATATTTATATTTTATCACCAGATATTTCTTAGCAATAGACACTGAAAAAATCGATCAATAAAGATCTCTTCTAAACCACTCCGCTTTCTTTACTCTTACCGGATCAATTAACAGCAGACTCGGATCACCAACCATTTCCAGGATTGGCCGTAATATTGCGTATCTAACCATATTAAAAGAACCTGATCCTGCCCAACCGCCAAACGTAGTAAGATCACTATTGGCGTAATGCAACCTCACCAGCCGTAATATATCGCTATTGATTTCGCGAACGGCGTAAGCGATATAAGCCACAATCTTGCGAGGGTCTTGCATGCGGTTAAATGCTTTAGGGTCGGATTGAATAAACCAATCTAGCATATGATGAGCAATTGAACGGCCATACAAACGATCAATTTCGTCCGCGTCCAAACTTGCCACTAACTCCTCTATATGTTTATCTTCTTTTTTTAAACCATCCCTCGTCTTATCAATCAATTCAAGTAGTTCATTGCGATCCACCCCGCATTTTTTTTCATGCTGATCAAAAAACTTATCGACCATTTCATGACTTAAACAAATTAACTCCATAAAATCAACTAGATTTTCCGGCTTTCCGGAAAAACTGCATTCGCGTTCAGTAACAGCCTCTACCAGCAAAAAAGAAATAAAGCCGTGCTCATTTTCGGCGATACAATGATTACCAAAAGCCTCTATGTCACGAACAAAATTATTTACTTTTGCCCACGCAATATCGCCATTTTCACTTAGACGGGAAAGGTGACGCTCAAGAATTTTTGTACTTGCCACCTGTCCTTCCTTGCGAATTATGGTCATCATTTCCACTATTTCCGTCTTATTCAACCCAAGATGCGCCGAGGATTTTTCAAAACGCGCGATTGCAATTGCTTCAAGTTTTTTCAGCCACTTCACAGCTTGTCCTGGATCTCCATCCTTTTTATCCAGCCAAATATTATCTCTGATTTCTTCCGGATCAACTTCTTCTTCGTAATCACTATTTCCAAAACGCGGAATATAGTCGTCGCTTAGTGGGTTTTGTGATTCCTTATTTACATCATATTCAAAAGCAACAGGATTCATATCGTACCAAAACAATACCAGCGTTTTATAAACAGAAGGACCAGTGTCACCAATGTAAGTCGGACGATTTTCCGGTGTATATTTATAAATTAACTCCTTCAAGGATTTTAACAAATCATCAAAAGCCTTAGTCTCCCGTTTGACAAGTTCTTTTATTTCCGGCTTTAAATCGGAAATCTTTTCGCGACGCCTATTCATAATTCGCAACCATGAAGCCGCTTTACGCGTTTGTTCGCGCACGCGCCCATCTGGATGCTGTAAATACTTCAGCGTAAACGAACAAATTTCCAAAAAATAATCATCCAAAAGAGACAGATAAAAAATTCCAAGACCTGCAATAACAGCCGATATATGCAGAGGATCTTTTATATCATCGATATTTTTAATTTGATCAAAAATATACACCTTCGCCGGGGCAGAAAAATTTCCCGAATAACGATCAATTTTTGCCAGATTCTTTTTAACTTCCTTTATTTGCGCAGTATTCCCTGTTGCCAGAATGCCAAAAAGTTCACTCAGTTGTATTACTTGTTCCTTAGACTTCATATGGATTAAAACTTGTCATACCAACATCCTTGCAGTTTTCCAATATTTTGCAAGTTTACCCGCAATCTCCAAATCATTCCTGCCCGTGAGCAGGAATCAGCGTCGATATTCTTCCCATTATAAGGGAAGGCGAGGATGGGTTTAGTTGCCCCACCCCGTAATCGGTAGTCTTTGCGAACCATCGCCAAGGGCGAGGCGAAGCAATCTCCCGCGTCATCCGTCGCAACACGTCATTCCTGCCCGCAAGCAGGAATCAGCGCAACCGCCCCACCGCGTCCCGCACCTCCCCAAGCAAAGGATTTTCCGACCACGCTTTCGAGAGAGACTCAGCTAACTTTTTCAAATGCTCGGTCATTGGTTCTTTTGGCGCGCTAAAACATTTCCACGCGTCTTCACCTTCTTCCTCCAAATCAATAAGAAGATCACTGATGTTGTGCAGAAAATCCGCGGACTTTAACAGTAAGGCTTCTTTAGGCATAGATAAAACGTGCGCCCGAGCCGCCTCTTTTCTTTCCGCCCATGGAAGAGTGTCATGATCCGGTTCCGTAACATGACCGACAAGTTCAGCAACCGCCTCGCCAAATTCCAGCGCAATATCATCAAGTGTAATTTTCCCACCACTATCTTCCACAGTATCATGCAGAATTCCCGCCGTAATAACATCCTCCGAAGCCCCAACCCGAGCCAAAATCAAAGCAACTCCAAGCGGATGAGTAATATAAGGAACCAAAGGCTTCCCTTTCCGCGCTTGCCCAGTGTGAGCAGTAGTGGCAAACCGAATTGCTTTTTGAAATTGAGACATATATTTAATCAATACTTGAAAAATAATCAATAAATGTGCCTGACACCTTTAGATCACCTATTTCCCTTTTATTTTCACAAATCCATCTTTTCTAAGAACTTCGTGTTCTTCTTCAGGCACACGCTCAGGAACAGACTGCCCCAATATTTTACCAATCGTTAAATTTTGCAACTGGATTCGAAAATCACCAAGCCAAACAATTAAGTCCATTGTGTCTTGTGTGTGTTTTTTAATCATTTGTTTTATTTCATCCACATTCTTTTCCGAGTTTTGTCCAAAATACTGCGGAAAGATATTACGTTCAATTTCCCAAAAAATATACACTCCTATCCGATCATCAAAACGCTCATAAAATTCTTTTTTCATTTTTCTCAAAGACAGAAAAATAACTTCGTGATCCTCATAAGATTGGATGAAATCATTAAAAGACCCGTGCATTGCAATATATTTTTCATCCAATTCATCCCTACGTTTACGTTCATACTCTTGCTCATTACCCCCATTAACCAATCGATTATGACGCTGTTCTAAATACCAAGGCAAAAACTGAATTGATGCGTTGTAATCTACAAGTTTATGAGAAAAATCGAAAAGTTTTTCTTGCAAAGACATCCAACCGTCATAAACTACTTTTTGCTTAAATTGTGATTGTATTTGTCGAAATGCCACACCAACACCTATTAAAGACACCATAAGAGCACCGACAACTTGAATTATCGCTGAAAAAACTTCTGGCTTATTTAAAATATATGACAACATTTTTTCGTAAACAATATAAATTATTATCCTTATATATTCTTTCAAATTTTCAACTAACTCTGCCTAATCCACCTTTACCATCTCTCAAATTATTTTGTTTTGGCATTTTTTCCTTTGGTGCGCAAAACAGAAAGCTGATCCTGAATAATGTCATGTGCATCCCCTATGGCTGTAGCGTCCGCCCGACCATCCTTAGCATGAATTGCAGCTTTTTCTCTTTCACCTTCGTCTTGGATTTTAAGAACCATGGGAAGAAGTTTATCAAAATGAAATTTTGCCCAATCAGAACATTGTTTGATTCTATTTAAACTACTACTAATAGCATCCGCGCTTGCTTGAATATAGGTTTCAACTTGCGTTCGTTTTCTGTCGGAAATCCAAGCAAGCACAATACCCACCACACCGACAACCAAGCCACCTACAGACATTATTAGTTCCATACTTACAAAGTATACATCCACAAAATAAATACTACGATCAACCATTTTTGACCACAACGACAATTGAATTTCAATATCATAAACATTGCGCTTGTCGACAATAAAAATGCAAATATTTTTTTCTCAACATCTCAATTGGCTCTTGAGAAAATTGAGAGTTCTCTAAATACCACACATGTTTTCAAACTCTTTGAAAAACAAATAGATGCTCATGCATTATTAGTAAAAAATTTGATTCTCTTGATTTATTAACCCAAAAACCAGTAGCTTTGCAGTTGAACTGCCTTTTTATTATGTCTTCTTTCAAAACAAAGCCTACATCTAAAAACTTTTGCATAACTTTAAAGGCAAGGGGTTGATACATTTTGTTACGCCTTGTGTCACCTATTAATATTGCGCAATACTTTCCAGTCTTTAAAACTCTATATAGTTCCTTGGCGACTTTTCCCATTTCATCAACAAAATCATCAATTCCATGAATATTAGATAAATCTTCTTTTATTTTTCCTTCACTATATTTAATAATGTCTACATATGGTGGGTGCGTAAGAATAAAGTCAATGCTTTCATCATTGGCCTTACTAAGGTCTCTGGCGTCTCTTTTTAATACCTTCTGCCAAGCTTTATTCTCTACTTTAAACGCAAGACTTTTTTTCGTTCGTTCAAGAGCAACATCATTTACATCAGAGCAAATGATATTTCTGTTTAATATCTTTGCTTCAATCGCAGTTGTCCCTCCTCCAATCATGGGATCAAGCAAGACGTCACCCTCTTTCGAATAACGTAAAATAAGGTTGCGAGCTACTTCGGGCGACCAATTACCTCGCCAATCTGATGTATGAGTCGCCCAATTGCCTCGTCTTGGAAATGCCCAAACTGTCGTACATTCTAGTTCAAATTCGTCTGGATTAAGTTTCTTTTCTTTTTCAGACATTTAAACAATCTTATATTTTTTAGATTTAACTAATTTAATAGAATCGTAATTGTTTTTATCGGTAAACTTATATTGCCAAATTAAGTATTCATCTATTCTTTTTTCGAAAAATAACAAGAAAACTTCTTTTTTTGTATGTTCTGTCCATTGTCTGTATGGATAATACAATTGCCTAATGATTGTATTTTTAGTAGACGAATTTTTAGCTTCTATCAAAACAACTTTATCTTTTCCTTCATAACCAGCATCAACTTCTGTCTGGACTCCTTTTGTTTCAATTGTGTCATTACCAATTTTATAACTAAACTCAGGTGTATACTTTCTCCCCCTAATTGTTAGTACGAGGGAGGAATCTTCCATAAATGTTCTGATGAGGCTTGAGGCATAAGCAAAATCAAGGTGTTGCATCTCAGAATTTCCGATTTTTGCCGTATCTAAATCAAAATCTAGCTTGGTATTATAAATCTCAGCTTCACTTTTAATTTCTGGGATATCAACATATCCCTCCCCTTTTACAATTACATATTGGCCATTTTTGACTGGCAACAAGACTAACCTATTTTCTTTCATTATTTCTGGAACACTTTCCCTTGTATCCATCTTGCATAAAATCCGGACTTCTTTTTCTGTTGTGTTTTTAAAATCTTGAACAGATTTTTTTATATCTTTTGCGGATAAATAGAATGGTAGTTTAGAAAAATTATGTTCTAAGATTTTATTATCCTCAAATATTTTTATCCAAGAATTATTGTTGGCCATAGATTTTAATAATTAATTATTAAGCTCTCTGTGATTTTTCCTCGTTTAGAACCATTAGAATTAATGGCTCTGCCCGCCTGAACTTTTGTAATATTTACACCTTTGATTCCAGAATATATTTCTTTTATAAATGGGGTATCGGAGTTTGAAAGCATAACGAAGCATCCTCTTTTATGTAATTCAACAAATGTGTCACGAAGCTCCATTTGTTCTTTTTCAAGAAACATCTTGGCCGTATAAGACGTAAATGATGCGGTCTTGCTAACCGGATAATATGGTGGATCAAAATAGATAAAATCGCTTTTTTGGGCTTCTCCTAAAATCGCTTTGTAGTCTTGGTGTTTAATTTCAATATCTTGAAGCGCCTTTGAAACTTTTTGTAAATTACCCTCGTCACAAATACGCGGATTGGTGTATTTGCCAAACGGTACATTAAACTTACCCTTCCCATTAACTCTATATAAACCGTTAAAACATGTTCGATTGAGGAATATAAACCGAGAAGCCACAGCAACGTCGCTTAATTTATTTGGGTCCTGAGCACGAATCTTTAGAAAATATTCCTTATTAGTTTTGTGTTTCTTTAGAGAGACGATCAACTTCTCAAGATCATTCTTGATTACATTGTACGTAATAATAAGTTCTTTGTTTAAGTCAGAAAGAAATCCTTTTTCAGGAAGCAAGTCAAAAAAAACTGCTCCTCCACCCACAAATGGTTCAAAGTACCTATTTTTTTTAGGATCAAATTTTTCTGGCGGATAAAGATTCATTCTTTTGAATTGTTCAAGGAGCTGGCGCTTACCGCCAACCCATTTAACAAACGGCTTTGGTTTTTCTGCAATAATTCGCGCTGAATCATCAAACAGATTTGTTTTATCAGCAAGAGAATAGACTCGACGCGCAAAAATCGAGTTAATATCGAATCGTTTTTGAATGTTTAGAACTGCTTCTTTTGTCGTCATGAATTCATTGTTAATCTCAAGTTTTACGCAATATGTCACTTACTATACCCACAAACACAAGTATACATCTAAAAATTGTTTTGTTTTACCGGCGTTTTTTTTGGGGGGGTGGCGGTGGACGGGACGACGACAGGACGGAGATTGCTTCGGCGCTGAAGCGCCTCGCAAAGACTGACGACTGACGGAACCCATCCTCGCCTTCCCTTGAATAAGGGAAGGAATGCTCGACTACACCACTTTTTCCCACGAAAATTCTGGTTTTCCGAAATGCCCGTACGCGGCGGTTTTTTGGAAGATTGGTTTTCTTAGATTTAATCTTTCTATTATTGCCGCGGGGCGGAAATCTATTTTTGCCACAAATTTCTCGATTTCTTCTTTGGGTTTTATTTCCGTTCCGAATGTTTCCACCATCACACTCACCGGCTGGGCCACGCCGATGGCGTAGGCGAGTTGCACTTCACAGCGCTGCGCCATTCCTTTCTTTACAACCGACAACGCCACTTGCCGGGCGGCGTAGGCACCGGAACGATCCACTTTCGTGGCATCCTTGCCGGAAAATGCGCCCCCGCCGTGTCGTGCCCAACCGCCGTACGTGTCCACAATTATTTTCCTGCCCGTGACACCCGAATCCCCCACCGGCCCACCGATGACAAAACGTCCGGTTGGATTAATGAGAATCTGCACTTTTTTGGCGAGCAGTTTTGCGGGAACAACCGGATCGATGACGAATTTTTTGATCGCTTTTCGCAAATCATTTAGCGAGATGTTTGGATCGTGTTGCGCCGAAACAACAATGGCTGTGATTTCTTTCGGCACGTTTCCTTCATATCGTACTGTCACCTGTGTTTTACCGTCGGGCCTAAGCCATGACAATTGACCGGTTTTACGAACTTTTGTGAGTTGGCGCGCGAGGCGATGCGCCAAACTGATGGGAAGCGGCAGAAAATCATTTGTCTGCAAATCGGCGTAGCCGAACATCATCCCCTGATCGCCGGCGCCGATTTCGCCGTTGCGCTTACCCACACCGCGCGCGATGTCGCCGGATTGTTTTGACAGCGCCACGTGCACTAATGCTTGGTCGGCAGTGAAAATAAGTTTTTCGTCACGATAACCAATATCGCGAATCACGCGACGCGCGATTTTTTCCGCGTCGATCTCGGCGTTGGAAGTTAGTTCGCCCAAAATAAATACTTTGTTGTCTTTGACGGCGGTTTCCACGCCGACACGTGAATTGGGATCTTGCTTTAGACAGGCGTCTAAAATGGCGTCGGAAATTTGATCACAGATTTTATCCGGGTGACCTTCTGTTACCGACTCTGACGAAAATACGAATGACATAATATTTCTTGTTAAAAATAAACGAATCGCTCCCAAATAGGAGCGCTAATGAATTAGACATCTTTCCCATTTGGGCTGAAGGTGGCACCTTGACGTTTGTGTTAGGTTGCCGGAGCACTGTTAACGGGCCAGTTCCCTGATGCTCGCTCTTGATGCGTATTGATTTGTGAGTTTATTATAGCGGATATTTTGGCGGATGGAAATGAGGCGACAGATTCCTGCTCACGGGCAGGAATGACATGACGGTGGCGACACGGAGATTGCCTCCACCCTTCGCCTCTTGGCTACGGAGTGGCAGGCGCAAAGACGACGCGGTTGATTGCTTTGGTCCGCCGGCTGATGAGAACAGGCGTGAGAGCTATTTTACGGTTTCTACGGACAGCTCTTTTTCCGTGGCCGTGTTGGTGCCATCTACCACTTCAGAGCGATTATAATCGGTACCATATGGACTACTTAAGTCTTTCGGTGGCATTTTGATCGTGTATTTTAGCTGATACATTTTGCCGTCCGTCGAATAAGAATAATCCGTCTTGGTATAGGCATCTTTTGGAAGCGCTGTGACAAACGCGCGATCCAATTGAATCTTTGCGTCTAAACTGCGCAAGCTGAAATCTTTCGGATCTTTGATTGGCGAAGACGCCGGAACATCCGCCACTTTCTTCAAAAGATCAGAAAGTGCTGCCGGGTATTTACCGGTGCGGTCGAAATAATATTCTAGGCCCGTACGAATATCACGGATGTTGCCAACTTGTTTCCCAAGATTGATTTGATCGATTGATTGACCGGTGACAAGCGATGTTGCTTCATCCACAGAAATTGTTGGGCTTGGCGCGGTGGCGGTAAACTTCTGATTGATTTGTGACAATCCAACGGAAACACCTAGACGATATTGTTTCCCTTGCATTTTTTGGACGCTATCCGGCGGAACGAGACGCAAGGAATAGGAAAATTTGCGTGGCGTAAAATCTTTTTGATCGACCCAGAGTTCCATGGTGATATTTTTTTGCAAGATGCCGTACACTTGTTGAAATTCCTCTCCCTGCAAATATGTCGCCGTTGCTTCATTGAATTTAATCAACGAATCTTTGCCAAACTCTTTTTCCATTGTGTCCGTTAGACTCTTGTAAAACGCGGCGCTCTTTTTAAGATCGAGTTGAATAACATAGTGATAAAAAGTACCTTCCGCGGTTTTTTCCTTTGGCAATTCCTTAGTGACCAAGATTAGATTATTTTCTTTCAGAATTTTGAAGAACAACTTATATTGTTGCAGCGCTTTTACATTTTCCGCGTCCAGTTTGGCTGTGTCTTCATTCGACCAACCCCACGAATCTAAGTCGTCTTTTGTCGCCTTTATCCATTTTCCTTTCAAAGAAGCGAGGTCGAAGAAACCAAGTGATGGCGCCTCGGTGATTCGGGCGTAGTATTCCATGTTTTTACTGATTATATCCAACCCGCCGGCAAACGAACTGCCGCCCATTGTTACTTTACCTGAACCACTGAAGGCGTTATCCGCGCCCTTTGTAGATTCCACGTCGCTTTGACCGGAAAGATTTATTTTGGCGTCAATTTCAACGGGCAAGTATTGGTAAATTGTGTCGACGCCAAACGTAACCGGGTAAGGAGAAGTACTCGCAGGTTTCACGTTTATCGAAAAGATTGATGATGTGGGATCAATTTCAATCAACCTATTTTTGATCGTCTTTGGTGGAAAATTTTTATTGGTTTTTACTAATTCGTCGTAACCTTTTTGGGCGGCCTGTGTAACAGAATCGGTTTCTAGTTGAATATGCAGCAGAAAACTGGCGCCACCTTGTTCCTGACGGTAGCCATATTGTTGTCCCGTTAACGGATCAATGACTTCTTGTTTATCAATTACCGCGTCCGCGAGATTGGTAGGATAAGTTTTGTGATTGTGTTTATAAGTTGCGAGCTCTTCCATAATATTGCTCGCCACCCGCATTCTCTCACGATCGCGATCGACCGCTTTTGATTGCTCCGCTACCTTCGGCGCCTCAAGGACCATTGGTAACGCGCCTGGATCACGTGGCTCGGAACGAAAGGTTATTTCTGCGTCATATTTGGCCGATTTAACCGTTGGTACGTTGTCCAACATTTTACTAATCACCTGGTCGGGCAAAAGAGCGGGCTGAAACGGGTTCCAACCAAAGGCAAAATAGGCGATACCTACCCCAACAACCACCAAAACAACGACAATAAGTAAGAGAACAGGAAAAAAGACGGAACCATGTTTTTGTGGTTGTTCAGACTGAAGCGGTGGCGGCGCGAAATTGTTTGGATCCATTGAAATACCCTCTGCCGGTGAAACATCAACAGGATTTTGATTAGCTACGACTGGCGGAACAATATTTTCAGAGTCCATAATGTATTTTAATTTTAATATGTTTATTCTAACACTAGTTTATGATTGCGACTAATTCATTGGCGACAACGACGGATTCCTGTTTCCACACTTCGCACAAGGCTACGCGGGACAGAGGACAGGAATGACACGGCGGGTATACAACGAAACGCATCCCCGTCCCGATGGCGACATCTTTAAAGCCAATCGGGTTCCGGCCCCGGCCTTGGCCAGTGACGGACCCTCGCGACGCGACGAAAATCCACCACTGCCCTTTGCTTATCAAAGCAACACCGCCGAAGCGTGTGCAATTTGGGTAAAGGAGGGAGACGACACGACTATTTTTTCTTCTTAATTTCTAATAACTTTTTTACCTCGCGGTCAAAGTCGGAAATATAGTTTTTGTCTTGCTCTTTTCTGAATTCTTCATATTCTTTTTCCGCCAAAGCGACCGCCACCTCATGACTGATTTTACCGCTGTTGCTTAAAATATCTTTCTCTGTAAATCGTAAAAAAGAATCTAATTTATTCACCCAATCTTTCATGTGCATCACAATCCCCTTTTGTGCCTGCATTTCCGCGAATTCAAGATACAACGAAACAATCCTGTTTAATCCATCAAGCTCCTTTTCGTCTAGATAATTTTTTGCAATCGCAACATCGGTTTTTTGAATTGTTCCTTTTGGTGAATTTTTCCAGACAGTAAGTCCCATATTGGGTTTTTTACTACCAACTCTCCGGATGATAATTTCCGCCGCCGTTTGACCACTAATGGCAAAATGGAGTTTATTTTGCACGGTGGCAAAAAACAACTTAGTTATTTCCTCATTCGGATCATAATCTGCACTACATTGAGCATAAATATCCGTGATTTTTTGGTAAAACCTACGCTCGCTGGAACGAATATTTCTGATACGTGCCAACTGTTCTTCAAAGTAATCGTGACCAAAGGTGTAGTTGGGAGTTTTCAACCGCTCATCATCCATTGTAAATCCCTTAATAATGTATTCTTTTAATCGCTCCGTCGCCCAAATTCGGAATTGTGTCGCCTGCGAACTATTAACCCTGTAGCCAACCGAAAGAATCGCATCGAGGTTGTAGAACTTTACAGATTGAGTTTGTGTTTTCCCCTCAAGGGCACCATGTTGCGTGGTATGTTCCAAAATGGAACTAACCTGATCTTCAATCAATTCATCACTTTCAAAAATGTTTTTGAGATGCTTAGTAATGGCTGGCCTTTGCACACCAAACAAAATGGCGATCTTGTCTTGAGTCAGCCAGATATTTTCATTTCGTAAAAATATCTCCACTTTTACGTTGCCGTTCGGAGTGGTATAAAGCAAAAATTCCGTATAACTGTTATTCGGAACAATTTTATGTTTTTTGTAATTCATATACTAAGGGCTTGGTAATTAATAAACACTTCATCTTATGTCCAATCCATCTCCGACCACCCTCCGCTCCGATGGAGCTACAGGGTGGCAGGCTACAACTGCTTCTCAATCAAAAATCTTTCATCGTACTTACAGTACACCTCGAGATTTTTTCAATCAAAGACAGCTGTCTTTGAAGCGTATTGAACATAATATTGAAGCGTTTATTAATTACCAAGCCCTAATAAAATTAATAATATATTGCTTTCCCCATTCGCTTTCAAAATTATTATAAATCGTTCGTGTATTGTTTGCAAGAAGCGCTAGACTCAAACAGCCAGAGTTCCACTCTTCCTTTTTTTGGGGAGACGGCGGACGACAACGCCGATCAGGGTCCGACCCTGCTCGGCAGGGACGGACCCTTTTGATGCGACGCGACTATTTTTTCTTTTTATTATTCGATTTTAACAACTTATTCTTTTCTTTCTTTAATTCTTTTATATGTCTTTCCGGTGGTAAATTTTCCGGTGTTACCCCACCTATATCTTTTATCGTCTGTCTAACTTTTCCACCAACCATAAAATGCGTTCGCGACGCGTTGTAGTCGCCGTGGATATTTTCATTTTTAATCTTCTCATCCGTTTGAGTGATTCTAAACAAATTCGCCGCCAGTTCGGTGTTACCCGCCCTGTCCAACAGTTCCCCCTTTTTTATTCCCTTTACTTGTTCAACCTCCTGCAGTGGCATTCCATAGAGACCTCGATAACCAGCATCATTGAACGAACCAAATTTGGTAACTCCAGCTTTTTTTGCCGTACTAAATAATTTCTTATTCTCATCAGACACTTCCCCGCGAATAAACAGACGCTTGTCGACATCGGAAAGCTTCTCGAAAACCTCCTGTCGGCGAGTTTGAATGGCGAAATAGGTTTGGGCTATTGCAATCTGTTCTTTGGCAGGATCGCCGTTTTGCGCGATGAGATAGCAGGCATAACGATCAAGCTTCCAATCCTTGACCGGACGAACGGTGTTTGAGCCGATTTCGACCATTTTAACCAATTGGTTAAAATGGTTATCCACAGCCTGACTGCTATTAATACAAGCCCTCGCCGCTCGCGCAATAACATCTTCCGCCTTTTGCCAATTAGGATACCCAAGTAGCAACATCAACTCCCGTGCTTGCCAATATTCGATTCCGTTTTCATCTGTTCTTTTTATCTCCTCAAAATTTTTATTAAGCGAGTTTATGGCGATTTCGTTTGACATATTGTTGTTATGATGAAATTAATGTTTATTCACCCGACCAACTTCGACACCATTATAAATCGTTCGTGTTTCGTTTGCAAGAGCGTGTTGTGGGCGTTTTTTTTTGGGGGGGGGGACGGTGAACGAAAATCTCCCCTCGCCCCTCTTTGAAACCACACTTCACTAAAGTTACGCGTGGCGTGGAAAGAGGGGAATACTGGCGGACCCTATTAGACTTTATTTTATTTCTTCCCCGATTTTCCAAATATTTTTTTCCAAGAACGCCTCAATGGTTTGGCGGTTGGCTTTATTGATCAGATTAGCGTGTGAAATTTTGTTATTTTTTGCATGTTCAGAAAGGGAAATAATTTTCTTACCTTCTAAATATGCTAAACGCTTGTGGTAGCTATTGGTTAGCGCTTTTCCCACAATTTCTTCCATTATATCTGTCGCGCCTTTTTCATCATATTCCATAAAAGCATCATAATATTTATTTCTGTCGATAAATTTAATGTTTATGGGAACAAATCCCTCACGCGTCAATAAAAAGTTGTTAATCACGCGTCCAATCCTGCCGTTGCCGTCAATAAACGGATGTGTATATTCAAAATCAAGATGCAATTTTGCAATGCGTTTAATAATGTTTTTGTTATTATTGGAATGATACTCGGCAAGCATTTTTTCAAGACGACCAAGCACCTCTTCCGGGCGTGGCGCAACATGACTGCCAACGCGGACGAATTCATTTTCTTTTCTAAAACGTCCCGCTACCTCGTCACGAATATTTGCAAGAAGCATTTTATGCAACGATAAAATCATTTCAAGACTCAATTCTAATTCTTTTGCTCTTTTATCGATATACGAAACAACACGCGCGAGATTTTTTGCTTCAAAAATTTCCCGTTCCGTGATAAATCTATCCAGATCAATTTGAAGAAGAATTTTTTCTGTCTCTTCAAAAGTGAGTGTACTGTTTTCGATAGCGTTTGAGTTGTATACCTGCTCGGCAACTTCGCTTTCGGTAATTAATTTCAGCAACGCTTCTTTACCGATCGCCACCTTAAAATAACGTTCACGCAAGAAGTTGATTTGGCTGAATACTTTTAATGTTTTTGGCATATTTGTATTATAGTGTTTTTCACGGTTTTGTCAAGATAACCGTGAAAACTGCGTAAAATATCGCTGTTTTTCACGGTTTTGAAGCTTAAATCGTGAATAATTCGCCAATCAAGTCCGGCTTTGGCCAGAGACGGACTCTCCGACGACTCGACAAACCCATCCTCGCCTTCTCCCGAGGTCGTGGTCGAGGACAAGCTCTTGAATAAGGGAAGGAATGACGCGACTATATCAGGTTTTTTTCTTTGAAACTGAATGATTCTTTGGCGGCGATTATGACGTGATCTAAGATTTCGATACCAAGTATTTTGCCGGCTTCGACTAATCTTTTTGTTAGTTCCAGATCTTTTTCAGATGGAATGGGTGAGCCGGAGGGATGATTATGCGCGACAATAATACTTGATATCAACAAATCAATAGCGGGTTTAAATACTTCGCGCGGATGAACAAGACCACTATTTAATGTGCCAATGGAAATTGTTTCTTTGTGGACGAGTTGATTTCTCGAATTAAGGTAAAGCGCCACAAAATGTTCTTTCTTCGCCATACGCATTTCTTGCAATTGCGCGATTACTTCTTTAACTGAATTAATGGTTGGCAAATTATTGTCTTCTACTTCCAAACCCCTCTTGGTTAATTCGAACGCGGCTAAAAGCAAACTGGCTTTACCCAGGCCAATGCCCTTAATTTCAGATAATGTTTTTAAGTCCAGCGACAATAATTTTTGCATCGGATACTTGGTCAAAATTTCTCCGGCTACTTTTAAGACATCTTTTCCCTCAATCCCGGTACGTAAAATAATCGCAAGCAATTCTTGATTACGAAGATTTTCCACGCCTTTTTCGATTAGTTTTTCCCGCGGTTGTTCATGTTTGGGGAGATCTTTTAGTTTCATTTTATTAATGTTTTCAACATCATCATTCGTCATTCATTAATCATCATTCACCGTCAATCATTCGAAATTTTTACCCTTAACGATTTTAGCCAATACCTAACCGCCATTGTGTTGGGTAAAATAGACCAAAGATAACGCAAATCAGCTAATTGTTTTACCACCCACGCGAGAAACCCCGAAAACTGAAATGGCCCAAGACGCGCCAACGCAAATTTTCCGCCCACCGCGATTAAAAGTGGCCGATGTTCTGAAAAATATGAAATCAAAGGTTGGCCATCCAAATGACGGATAATATTTTTTGCGACAATCTCCGCCTGTTGCAACGCCGCCCAAGCCACATCCGGCGCGACTTTGCCCGTAATCGGATCAATAAAATAAGTACAATCTCCCGCCGCGAAGATATTTGTACTGCCCGAAACAAGCAAGTTTTTGTCGGTTATCAAACCGCCGGTCGTGTTCATTGGAAAATTTGAACGCAACAAAACATCATTTACCCGCGTACCGGCCAGCCAAATCGTCGTTAGTGTTGGAAACATCACACCATCGGCAATTTCTACACTGTCCTGATGAACGGCCGTAACTTTAGTATGCGCGCGCATTTGTACCCCAAGTTCACGTAATCGCGCGTGCCCTCTTTGACGAAGTATTCCCGGACAAGTGTGCAAAACATAATCCGTTTCCTCACATAAAATAATTTTAGGAATTTCATGATCCACGCGATGCAAACGACAAAGTTTTTTTATGAACAAGGACAATTCCGCCGCGTACTCAACACCCGTTGGTCCACCACCGGCGACAACAAACGTGAAAGCTTTTTGCTGGGCCATTAACGATGCTGTACGATAACGTAAAAAAAGTGAAACAATGTGTTTGCGTAGGGCCACCGCATCATCCAAGGTGCGTAGTGTAAAAGCGTAATTGTTGGCACCCGGGGCGTCACTGGTTTGAGACTGCGAGCCAAGCGAGATAACCATAAAATCCGGCGTCTCTGTACGTCCGTCGGCAAGATAAAACTGACGCGTCTTAGGATCAATACTGCTGACAATTCCCTGCATAAAGTTTACCGACGTGCCATCAAATATTTTATCGTAGGGGGCGGTAGAAGCGTCCGTCAGAACGCGTCCGACGGCTTCCATTTCCCACGGCACAAAGGCATTGGCAACCTCGTAAAGAATGGGCGCGTTGATGTGATAAGGATGCCGATCAATAAGATTAATTTCCAAATCTTTTCCCGCGTCGGAAAGTAAATGGGCAATGCGTATCCCCGCAAATCCCCCACCCAAAATATAAACTTTTTTTGTTATTGTTTGTGTCACCAAGTTATTATAGCAAACATCAAATAAGACAGCGAAAAATAGACCTTGCGCCAAGGGTCGGTGGACTACCGGCCTGCCCCCCCTGTAGCCTTGGTGAAGGGAGAAACCAGAATCGTGCTCATGAAGAAAAAAATCTGTTTACCCCGCTTCTAAAAATACTATTGCTTGCAATATTTTTATCGCAAATTTATAACCGATACTTCAAAGAGTATTTTTGATTACTCCATAAACATCAACCAGAAGTAAAGACAAATTAATATTTTATTTATCTTATGGGACTAATCAATTGAATAAAGAAGCTCATTACTAAACTTATTATCGGAAGAACGCTTAATATAAATCTTAAATTGCGGATACAGAGATTTTTCAAGACGTATACAGTCAGATTCAGATCTATTATCACAAGGATCAAATTTTATTGTCTTACCATCAACTGAATAACCATCAATAATGGAACTTATTTCATTTTCCTTGCCAAAATATATCGAATCTACGTCATTACCAGTGTCAAAATTTGACCCATATATAACAATCTGCTGATTTAGCAATGTTTCAACTTTGGAAATTGATTCTATTTTAGGTTTCTCAGTGAAAGGAGTCGGCTTAATGGTTCTATTGTTCTTAATTTGTGATGTTAATAGAACACTAATAATGCCGATCACTAAAATAGATACCACACTACCAATTAAAACTACTGATTTGTATGTCATAACTAAATGATAGCATACCAATCTATCAACCTCAATGAACCTTACTACCACCAATCATCCCTTTTTGGCTCCGTGGTCAGACTCGAACCGATTTTCTGACCTCTTTTAGCCTACCGCTGGAAAAACTTGTTTCCCGTCGTCGTCATAGATATAGATGGCCAATGTTGGACACGCTTTGGCGGATTCTATAATCGTCGGTTCGTCCGCGCCTTTTTGGTTGGTTACCACCGCTTTCATTTCGTCATCTAAAACATACACTTCCGGCGCCACCGCGACACAAGAACCGGCACCGATACACAAGTCTCTTTTTACTTCAATTCGCATTAATGTTTTCGGGTTCGGTTATCCAGTTCCAAAGTGAAACGATAAACCCACTACTAAAGTACCATATCGCGTATGGAATAATCCAAATAAAAAGCGTCTTCTCGATAATCGGCGCGAAGATGTCGTCAATATCAACCAATTTGGCCTTTGTTATTTTGTTTACTTGGACTGTTCACCATTTACCGATAACGTAGCGGAAAGTCTCTTTTTGTCAATGGCGACTGACAAATTAGTAATATAATAATAGGCTTCAGGAATACTCAACAAAATCCCTCCCAACCTTTAACCCATCAGGGTAACACCGCCGATGCGTGTGCAACCTTTGAACAAAGGGAGGAGACGACGACACGATATCAACAATTATTTCGTTGGTTTCAGGTCGCGGAGGAAACGGAGTAAAAGCCTAGTGGCAGTGCCGGACGCACCCACAGGATTGACCGGATTAACTTGGTGTTCCGAATAAGCCGGGCCGGCAATATCCAAATGAATCCAGGAAGTTTTTCCAACAAAAGCTTCCAGGAATAGCGCGGCGGTAATTGCCCCACCCCAACGCTTGAGCGAAGTGTTACGAATATCGGCGATGGCGCTCTTGATAAGCGGACGATAATCATCCGTGAGTGGCATTGGCCATACTTGCTCCCCCTCTTTTTGCGCGGCAATCATAAATTCTTCCGCAAATTGTTGATCATTGGAAAATAACCCTGAAACTTCTTCACCCAAAGCCACAACACAAGCGCCGGTGAGCGTGGCAATATCAATCAAATAATCCGGTTTTTCTTTTAATGCTTCCGAAATGGAGTCGGCAAGCGTAAGACGACCCTCGGCATCCGTATTGCGAATTTCTACGGTTTTTCCGGATTGCGTTTCTACAACATCCCCCGGTTTAATCGCCGAGCCGGAAGGCATATTTTCACACGCGGCAATATACCCGTGAATAATTGCTTGCGGTTTTGTTTTTTCCAGAACTGAAAAAACACCTAAAACTGCGGCGGCACCGGCCATATCACACTTCATTGTTTCCATACTATCCGATGGTTTGATACTTAATCCCCCCGAATCAAATGTAATTCCTTTTCCGACCAACGCTATTTTAGCTAATTCCGTGGATTCCGTTTTTTTCTCCGGTTGATAAGTCAGATGAATAAAATATGGCTCATTAATAGAACCTTGTGCGACTGCCAAAAAAGCGCCCATTTTTCGTAACTCACATTCTTTTTGATTAAAAATCTCAACCTTAATACTTCCCTTGGAATTATCCGCCAATTGTTGCGCCACGGTTACCAAATCTGCCGGTCGGGTGTTCTTGGCGGGTTCATTCACCAAATTACGCGTTAAAATGGTTGCTTCGCAATAAACTCTTCCCGTTTTTATTCCACGCGTCGTTGACGCGGTCAACCCTTTTCCAACTAACAAATCAACGGAAATAATGTTTCTTTGTTCATTAATTTTATTTTGTTCAACTTGATACTTTGCAAATTGATAACCACCCAGTTCCGTTCCTTCAACCCCGGCAATACCGATTTCAAAACCTTCTTTATAAATTTCCGGAACAATAATCGATATTTCTCTCACGGCAATCGATTTGGCAAACTGGACGGCACTGGCAACTCCACGACGAAAAGTATCCACACTAGGACGATCACCTAAACCACAACAAAACACTGTGCGCGATTTATCGTTTACCGGATAATGAATTGTTTGCGTTTCACCAGTCTCGCCGGTGGCAGAAAATTTCGTCAAAATTTGTTGCACAAAGGCTTTGTCTTTTCCCACCAAACCGAGATTGTCTTTTTGCCAAAAAAGCACGACCAATTCTGTGCGTGGCAAAACCGAATTTTTTTCTTTAACGATGTATTGAGTAGGCATAATAATAGTTAAATATAGCGGAAACAGAAGAAAAATACAAGGACGCGCATGAGGACAACCGTGGTGATACGCGCTCACAGGTTAAGGTAAAATTTGAATCGTCGCGCTCACTTCCGATGTGGTGCCGAGGCACTTCATCGGAAGTGGTATAGGTTAGTAGTGTAGTAACGACGTTACGCGAACCATAACCACTTCCAAGGAAGGCCAAGCGTGGCCCACCTTGGAAGTGACCACGACGGCAATCCCTCAACCAGTGAACGCTTACCCATGGCGCTATTTGCAAACAAAGTGTTTTATGGTAAACATTGGATACTTCCAAAAAAACGAATTGTCCTTTTTTACCGGAGATAGACCAATGTCAAGACGAAGAAAACCCATTATCGCGATTGATTGGGACGACGTTGTCGTACAAACAACAGCCGCGATTTGCCGAATTCACAGCAGACGAAGCGGAGCTCTTCACAGAGCTTCCGATATGATCAGTCATGATTTTTGCAACCTTTGGGGTACCGGGATTGATTACGTAATACAGGTTATGGACGAGCACTTTTCCAGCGGTGCTACCCAAAAACCACGTTTTCTACCTGGCGCGGTGGAGGTATTGCGAGAATTGAGCCTTACGCACCGCTTGGCGGTTGTTACCGCGCGTCATGTCCGTTGGGACGCGGTGACCAAGGAACAAGTTCAAGCGCTTGGATGCAGAATCTATGCTATACATCTTTGTACAGACGAAAATGGCTTTACGACAGACAAGGCGCTCATTTGCCGCGAATACGGCTATGAAACAATCATCGACGACCATGTAAGCACAACCAACATGTGCGCGGCCGCGGGTATTCAGTCATTCGTTTTTGGTCGCTATCAATGGAACCGTCACGGAAAAATTCCACTCGTACGACGCGCTTACAATTGGAGACATGTCCACGAAATTCTTCTTTCGAAACCCCGAGACTAACAATCTCGGTTTTTATTTTGTTTTGCGTCAGCAAAACAAAATAATCCCCCATAGCTCATCAGAGCGAAGGGGGATATGTTCTATAAACTAATTTATAACGCTTATTTTTTCACAACCACATTAATCGGTTTTCCAGATTCAAACGCTTGGATATTCTCCGTATTGGTATCAAATATTCTTTGTTCCGCCTCGACACTATTAAACGCGTTGTGCGGAGTAATAATCACGTCGTCACGATCGACTAAAATATGGTTCCGCAAAATCGTGGCAATATCTTTGTTTTTGGGAAAACCCTCAGACAATAATTGAATATGTTCATATGTGTCATTTTCTTCTTCTAACACATCCAAACCCGCCCCGGATAAAATCTTTTTCTCTAATGCCCATAACAGCGCTTCCGTTTCCACAATGGCACCGCGTGATGTATTAACCAAAATCGCACCACGTTTAATATCCTTTACGTTCTCTTTGTTGATGAGATGATGTGTTGCCGGTAAATATGGAACATGGAGCGTAATTACATCACTCTGGCTAAGCAAATCCTCCAACGAATCGGCGTACGTAAAATTTAACTCGGCGGCCAACCTAGCATCATGCTTAACATCAAACGCAATCACCTTCATGGAAAAACCACGACCGATGCGAATGGCGTGCTTTCCGATATTCCCCGTTCCCACAACACCCAAGGTTTTCCCATACAAATCAAAACCCGTTAAGCCCCGTCGATCAAAATTCATCCGTTCAGTTCGCTCGTATGATTGAAAAATCTTTCTCGACAAAGCCAAGATTAAGGCGAAAGCCTGCTCCGCCACTGTATTTTCTCCGTAGGTAGGAACATTGCAGACTACTATTCCCCTTCGATTACAAGCCGTGACATCAATATGATCAAAACCGGTCGAACGAGTTGTAATCATCTTCAAATTTGGCATTTGATCTAGAACATGCTCGGTAACACACGAACAAACAAACACGGAAACAATTTCCGCGTCATCGGCGGCGGCAACAGTGTTTTCGTTTAACGGTTCAGGAAGAACAGTTAATTGCTCTTTTGGAAAAGCCTCGCGGACTTTTCGCGGTTCATCTGTCTCGGCTTCGAAGTAGGCAATTCTCATGTTTGTTGTTGTATTACGCTTTATCTTACCAAATGTTTCAAGATAGACCTAATTTTACTAAATCACCTTATAATTTTCAATTTACAATGATCAATTTTCAAATAATTATCAAAATTCCAATTTTTAAACACGACGCCGTTTGAAAATTGATAATTAATTGAAAATTGGGAATTGATACTTGAAAATTTAGGATTTCAATCCCTTTATCTTCCCAATTATATCCGTCGTCGCCAGTCCCGGTTTTCTCGGCACACTATATGTCTCGCAATCCACTTCTTGTACTGTTGACCATTCGAACCAAGTTTCCGGTGCGCCATATTCAGCCCCGTTTACGTGAATATGGGGATGAATTGTTAATAAAATCGCTCTCCCTGCTTCCGGTTCAATAATCGGCACAACATAATCCACCCAAGTTAGCGCGCAAAGCATCGCCGAACGTTCTGCTTCGGGTAAAATGGGACGTTCTGGCCCCTTATAGCGACGAACTGATTCATCAAGATTTAACCCGACAAATAATATATCTCCTTGTTTTTTTGCTTCAGATAAAATTATCAGATGCCCAGGATGCATAAGATCAAATGAGCCATTGACCGTAATCAGACGTTTTCCTTCCGCCCGTAATTTTTTAGCAACAGCTGGCGCTTCTTCACGAGCAAGCAACTTCCCTTTCGTCCACGAATAATTATCATTTATCAATTTAATATCCATTTTTTTGAGTGCTATTAGTAACTTATGTTTGTACTAAACGTACTTATAATTTTCAAGTATCAATTCCCAATTTTCAATTAATTATCAATGGCTTAATTATCAATTGACGACGTCGTTACTTGATAATTTATGAATTGATCATTAATTGATAATTGGTCATTGAAAATTGATAATTTAAAGTGTCTTTATTTTTTGCGCCGCTTCTACAAGCGAGTTGGCTACCACCGTTGGCGCCGGATCGGTTGGTGCGGTTGTCCAGTATTCGCTTCTTAAAAGCACAGTCCGCATGCCAAGTTTCGCTCCAAATTCGTGATCGGTGATTTTGTCACCCACCGACCAAGACTTGGCGTAATCAATCGGCCCCAAAACAGCCTCAATCTGTTTTGCCATACCGCCATTTGGTTTTCGACATTCGTGATCCATGGCATATTTAGGAACGGTACCTTCCACGTGGTATGGGCAATAGGCCATCGCACGAATATGAACACCACGCTCGGCTAAAATAGTTCTTACATAATTATTTACCGTCTGTACATCCGCTTCCGTAAAACGACCGCGCGCCACCCCGGACTGATTAGTGACAATCGCCAATAAATACCCCGCACCTTCAAAAATGCGTAAGGCGTCAGAAACCCCATCAACTAACTCCACCTGTTCAATACGATGCACGAAGTGCTTATCAATATTTAAAGTCCCGTCACGATCGAGAAATATTACCTTTTTGAGAATGTCACTCATTGATTAATTTTAGCTCAATTTGTCGGTGTTTTCAACCGCACGTTACTTATACTGGGTCGGACTTTTATTTATAAAGGTCCGACCCACATTGGACAACGACGCGACAACTCGACCAATTAAGGTCGGACCTTTGCGCAAAGTCCGACCTTTTATTCCACTTCGAAGTATTCGCTTAAAAGATGCACAACATGAAGATGTAACTCCTGAATACGCGCTGTGACGAGTGACGGCGACTCGATTGAAACATCCACCAGTGTACGTAGTGCTCCTTGCGGTGCGGTAAGCGCAATCACTTTCATTTGTTTTTTTCTCGCTTCTTCCACGGCGCGCAGAACATTTTTGGAATTACCTGATGTGGAAATCCCGATCAACAAGTCCCCTTGTTTACCCAACCCTTGCACTTGGCGCGCGAATAACTCTTCAAAACCAAAGTCATTACCAATACAAGTAAGTGCTGCGCTATCGGCCGTCAATGAAACTACCGGCAAACTGGGCCGGTTCTTTTTGTAACGACCAAGCATTTCGTCGGAGAAATGTTGCGCTTCCGCGGCCGATCCGCCATTGCCACAAATTAAAACTTTGCCACCGGATGAATATGTTTGATCGAGAAGCACGGCGGCTTTTTCCACGCTTTCAAAAAAACTATCGGGGATGTTGGCTATAACATTTTGCAATTCTTTTGATTCTTTTTTAAGATCGATTTGTTTCATATAAGATTTTTTAAAATAAATTGACAAAACCCCTCCCGCGCTGGCACCCTCTCGAACATCCACTGGATGTTCTCGGGGAACCCGCCGCGCCCCCTTGAATAAGGGGAGGAATTACGACTATGGGTTTTTGATGTTACGGATGTTAATATAATCTTTTAGCGCTTCTTGCCAGCTACGCATTAACGGACGTTTGGTATTTTTTAAAATTGACCATTTGGGACGAATTGCCTTTGTTGGAAACTCTTCCGATGTTACCGGTACAACATTAACCGGCATTTGCATAATCTTAAAGATTTCTTTCGCAAATTCCGCCCATGTTGCATTTCCGCCATTGGTGATGTGGTATATGCCAAATGGCGCCTGTTCGTGTGTTAATTTAAAAATTGCCTGTGCCAAATCCCTGGTGTAGGTTGGCGCCCCGTGCTGATCATCGACCACTTTAAGTTCCGACTTTTGCTTACCGAGATTAATCATTGTTTCCACGAAATTTTTTCCTTGCGGGCCAAATAACCACGCGGTACGAATTAGCCAATACTTATCAGTATTTTTTTGTAGCAGTTGTTCACCTAATAATTTCGACCGCCCGTAGGCGTTGAGCGGTTCACCTGGTGTTTCGTCTTCCGCGTATCCCTCTTTTTTGTCACCCGAAAAAACATAGTCTGTAGAAATATGAACAAGTGGAATATTTAATTTCGCGCAAGCCTCCGCCAAATAACCTACCGCATGCCCATTTACTTTGGTCGCCAGTTCTTCTTCAACTTCCGCCTTTTCCACATCCGTATAAGCCGCGGCATTAATTACCAAATCCGGCTCGCAAATTGGCAGATGTTCCAACACTTGGTCACGATCGGTAATATCTAATTCATTTCGATCCCACGCAATAACTTGGTCGGCCTCAAACTGTTTTTGCAACGCCCGACCCAACATACCCTGCGCCCCCAAGATCAAGACATGCATTATTTTTCCGATGCTATTACAACTAGGAGATTGCCACGCCTCGACCATTTTAATAATGGTCGATGGCTCGCAAAGACGAACTTTATTATAGAATCAATCATTTCCTTTCTTGATACTGCTGACGATAATACTCTTTATAAGAACCATCCTTGAGCGGTTTCCACCAAGCCGTATTCGCCTTAAACCACTCGATCGTTGTCTTGATTCCATCGGCAAAAGCCACTTGTGGTTTCCAACCCAATTGCATGGTTTTACTACTATCAAGCGCGTATCGACGATCATGTCCTGGTCGGTCTTTCACATATTCAATCATTTCCGAGCCCTTATCCATTTCACGCAAAATAACATTTGCCAAATCCAAGGTAGAAAATTCTTCTTCACTGCCAATATTATAAATTTCTCCAAAAGTGCCTTTTTCCAACACCGCTAAAATTCCACGACAATGGTCATCAACATAAAGATAGTCGCGAACACTTAACCCATCACCATAAATCGGCATTTTTTTATTTTCCAACAGGTTGGTAATAAATAGCGGCATCGCTTTTTCCGGAAAAATATATGGGCCATAGTTGTTTGATGCCCGCGTGATCAACACGGGTTGATTGTATGTTCGAAACGCCGCCCGCACCTGCATATCGCCCCCCGCCTTTGAGGCGGAATAGGGACTATTCGGCAAAATCGGCGATTCCTCCGTCCATTTTCCCTCCACGATGGAACCATAGACTTCATCCGTACTAACTTGCAGATATCTTTCAATTCCTTTTTCGCGCGCCTCCGTTAAAAGATTATATGTGCCCAAGACATCCGTTTCGATAAATTCCAAGCCGCTCATAATCGAACGATCTACGTGCGTTTCTGCGGCAAAATTAACGATTTGATCAATCTCGTAATCACGTAAGACTTTATGAACTTTTTCACGATCGGCGATATCGCCTTGAATAAATACGAATTTCCCATCGACTTCGGCCAGATTTTTCAAATTGCCAGCATAAGTGAGTTTATCGTAAACGACGATTTTCCAATCAGGACGTTCCTTCACGATTAAACGCACGAAGGCAGAGCCGATAAAGCCCGCACCGCCAGTAATCAATATAGTCATATGTGTATTTAAGATAACGAAATTGGAGTAAAAATACCAGACTCGTGAGATATTTTCCCCTTAAATCCCAAATTTCAAATCCCAATGTCCAACAAAATCCTAATTTTCTAAACCCCAAACATTAGCGTTTTTGTCATTTATGTTTTGAAATTTTGTTGGTCATTGGGATTTGGTCATTGGGATTTTTTGGCGCACATGCTGAAAAATCTTCTAATTAGTTCCAATATTTAGATTTTTTTATTCCTTGTGGAAAAAATCTTTGATATTCATCCTTATACCATTCAGAAAACCGTTTCTGTCCTTCTTCGATCGAAACTTTCGGTTGAAAACCTAGAACTTCTTTCGCGTGCGTTATGTCAGCCGCCGTAACAATCGCTTCCTCGGCCGGAAGCGTTTTCTCTACAACTTTCGCTTTCATCCCCAAACCGGCCTCAATCGCCGCGACAAAACGCGCCAACGGCACCGGATCGTTGTTGCCTAAATTAACAATATCGAAACCGATGTTTTTATCCAGCGCCGCGATGATACCAACCACAATATCGCCCACGTACGTGAAATCACGTTTCGTTTCCTGGCCGTCCGGTGTGAATTTTTTTACCGTGATTTCTTCACTCTTAAAAATTCCTTCATTTAGTTTCCAAGTGGCCATATCGGGACGCATCCAAGGACCATAAACCGTAAAAAAACGTAGACAAATTATCGGTAAATTATGCAAATAGTTATACATCCACGCATAAAGCTCGCCCGAGCGCTTGGAAGCGGCATAAGGTGCGATTGGCTCATCGCAAGGCATCGTTTCTACATAAGGAGGTTTTAAACCACGACCATATAATGAAGAAGAAGAAGCAAATACCACGTTTTTTACACCGTGAATCCGTGACTGTTCAAACACGTTTACTGTTCCATCGACATTTTGTTGAGTATAAAGCAAAGGATTTTCCACGGATGGACGCACGGCCGCCCACGCGGCCAAATGAATAACCTTTTCCGGTTTCACTTCCGCAAAACATTCTCCCAATTTCGCGTTATCAGTAATATCAACTTCATAAAGTTTGGGTGTTTGTAAGCCAGCCAATACTTTTTCAAAACGCACGCGTTTGAATTCCGGATCATAATAATCATTAAAATTATCAACAACAAAAACTTCATCACCGCGTTCAATTAACGCGCGCACAACATGGACACCTATCGAACCAGCACCACCCGTAACAAGTACTTTCATCCTATCCGTTTAACTGCGCTTCGATTTCCGCCGGTGTCTTATCTTCCTGCTCACCCTTGATGGTTGGGTCATAAGCGGGATGCGGAAAGTTAATCAACCAAACCTCTTCCGTGCCGATATTTTCAATTCCGATATAAACATTCGTCGGTAAAAGCAGTCTTTCCGGAGTTGCAGAATCTAAAATATGTTCAACTTTTTGCTTCCCTTCAACAATGGTTATTTTCACCTTTCCGCGCAAACAAACATAATGACTTTGACGTTGATTATGCAAATGATAGCCCTTAAAAGCCCCCGGCAAGGCCACCGTTAAATATGTAACAGTTTTGTCACCGTCTTTATAAAGCTCAATCAAGTGCCCATTTGGCTCTTTTGTGCCTGTGACGTAAGTGGTAACGCGCTTACAAGACTCTTTAGTAATTTGTTCAATCATCCCAGTATATCAACTTCCAATTTGAACGAATGCGATTCGTTCAAACATTTTATGTGCTAAATTCAAGATTATTTGCATAATTATGGTGTTACGAAATAAGTAATATATCAGATAAAAAAATTGGAAGTTGTATTACTGGGCATAAAGCTATTGTAGTTATTTTGAACATTTTAAGCAAAAAGCGATGAATAATGATTGATGATTTATGAATAATGAAGAAACGACGCCGATTCGCCGACTCATCATTCATAAATCATCAATCATTATTCATAAATCATGTCAGCTCCTGTTTTCGTCTAAAAACTTTTGTAACCAATACCGCGCGTCATGATTGTTGACGGAAGCATTTTCCTCCTTTACAGACGCCGACTTCTTGTATCGATATATCGATACATTCGATACGTTTGAAAAAATACCGTAGATACCGGCGAAGAAAAAGAAAAGTCCACCGACAACCAGATCGGCAATCGCCCAACCGGGAAGAATATCAGCTAAAGGTAAAATGAGGACAAGCACGCCAAAAACCGTACCCAACAGCCCTAAAATTGAGAATAGCCCATAAACGGTTAAAATCGCCTTTTTCTGCATAGCCAAACACCATAACCTGATGGTAGAATCATGTCAAGCGTGACTTATTTATTATTTTTGACATAACCTCAATGGCAAAAAAACGAGATGTTAAAATGATCGTTTGGCGAATTTTGGCGATATTTATCGCGCTGGGCACGATCGCCTATTTGGCGTTGCCGTTCTTGAGATACTGATGAAGACCACAGGGTACAGGCCTTTCGCGTCCGCTTCCTGTTCCCTGTACCCTGCCCCCTTTCACTCAGACTTTCCCAGCGCCGCTAAATACGCCTCCGGCGGAATATCCACACTACCCACTTTGGCCATTTTCTTTTTGCCTTTCTTTTGTTTTTCCAGAAGCTTCTTTTTTCGCGTTACATCTCCTCCATACAAATATCCGGTAACGTCTTTGCGCATCGCCGGAATTGTTTCGCGGGCAATAACCTTTCCACCAATCGCCGCCTGAATTGCCACCGCGAATAAATGGCGCGGAATAGCTTCTTTTAGTTTAGCAACAATGCGTCGCCCTTCACGCTGTGCTTGTTCACGCGGAACAATCATCGACAATGGCTCAACCGTTTCTTCGGCGACTAAAATTGAAAGTTTAATTAAATCCGTCGGCCGCCAATTTAACATATCGTATGATAATGACGCGTAACCCGCCGACGCACTTTTTAAGGCATCATGTAGATCAATAACCACTTCTCGGAGTGGCATTTCCGCAGTAATCAAAACACGCTCTGCCGACAAATATTCAGTATTACGATGAACACCGGCATGCGCGGAAATGAGTGGCAAAATTCCACCAATGTCTAACGCGCGAGAAATTATTTCCACCAACACCCACTGCTCTTCGGTTGATTCCAGTGCTGATGGATCAGGAAATTCGGTTGGCGTGCGAATCACTTGCGTTTCCCCGTTTCTCAATTTCACCCGATAAGCAACGCTGGGAACGGTAATTGTAACTTCAATATTATATTCACGTTTTAATCTCTCTTGAACAATACTCAAGTGAAGTAACCCGAGGAAACCGCAACGAAAACCTTGCCCCAAAGCAGTAGAAGTTTCTTGCTCATATTGTAGTGATGCATCATTGAGACGATATTTTGCCAGAGCGTCGCGCAAGAAACGAAAATCTTCCCCGGAGTGCGGATAAATACCGGCAAAAACTTTTGGCTGAGGCACTGTGTAACCAGGTAAAACCAAGTTACCTTTTTCGTCCCGATCTTTGAAATGAATGATTGTATCACCAACACGCGCTTGCGCGACATCTCTCAAACCCGTCGCCACATAACCAATTTCACCGGCACACAATTCATCACGGGACGACTCTTTCGGATTTAGAATTCCCAACTCCAGCGATTCGCCACGAACGTTTTCTCCCGCAAAAAGAATCTCTTGATTCTTTTTTATTCTTCCGTCCACGACACGGATATAAGTAACCACTCCTTTGTAGGCATCAAAAAACGAATCAAACACAAGCGACCGCAAAGGTTTTTCTTCACTCCCGCTTGGCGGAGGAACCCGCTTCACAATCGACTCCAAAAGTTCCGGCACACCCGCCCCCGTCTTTGCGGAGACCAGCAAAACTTCTTCTTCGGGAATACCAGTCAATTTCGCAATATCACGACGTGTCCCTGCCACATCCGCCGCCGGTAAATCAATTTTATTCACCACCGCCACAATTGTCAGCCCGGCTTCTAACGCAAATGTCAGGTTAGCCATCGTTTGTGCCTGAATACCTTGTGTCGCATCCACCAACAACACGGCGCCCTCAACGGCCGCGAGACTGCGCGAAACTTCATAGGCAAAATCGACATGCCCGGGCGTATCAATCAAATTCAAAATGAATTTTTCATTAAGCGATTTTGATTTGTATTCCATTCTCACCGGCGTCAATTTGATTGTGATACCCCGTTCACGTTCCAGATCCATCCCATCCAGCATCTGCTCCTGCATCTGCCGTTTTTCCAGTGTCCCGGTTTGCTCGATAAGACGATCAGCCAGGGTAGACTTTCCATGGTCGATGTGGGCGATTATGCAGAAATTACGAATTTTGTTGGTCATCCCAGTATATCAACCGCCAATACAAGCGATTTTAAATCGCTTGTAAATCGCATCATTAATGTTAAACCAAGGAAATTATTCATAAGGGTTGTTTGATGATTCTGCCAAATTATCACAAATTGGCGGTTGTATTACTGGGTCATACCTATCTTTTATGCTATCCGGCGCTATTCGTCTATGGCCACAGGCTCGGTCTGCTTTTTAAACAGCAACTGCCGTACACCGCCAAACAAAACATCAAACTCTTCCAGCTTCAATAATCGACTGGCAATAAGATAAACAACCGCCCCACCAAGCCCCGAACCAAACAATTTGATAAAGACACCAAGAAATGTTTGCATATTCACCATGTTACCAATTGGCATTTTAAGGAGTTGAATCGTGACACCGGCTAACAATGTAGCGAAAAGCATACGAGAAGCACCGGACAATAAATATTTGTCATCCAAACCACCAAGACGAGTTCTTAGTACGACAACCAAGATTAGAAAATTGACTATCGAAGCGACAGTAAACGCCCATGCCAAACCAACAACGCCGTACTGAATACCAAGAAAAAAAGCTCCAACAAGATTCACAATAATAGTCACAATACTTGCCACCATCGGAGTTTTAGTATCATGCATCGCAAAAAAAGCACGCGCCAAAAGTGGAACAAGACTTTGAGCAAAAACAGAAACCACAAGAATACTTAAGACGGTAAAAGTCGCTTTAGTATCATTCCAATCAAAACGGCCCGCTCCTAAAATCACGCGGACTATTTCTGAACGCAATAAATACATTGCCGCGGAAAGCGGTACGGCCAAAAACAATATCAGGCGCATTGTTTTTATTAACGTATGTGAAAATATTTCCGGCGCGTTTTCGGCCACGGCGCGGGATAGTTGCGGAAAAGCGGCAACGGCAAAAGAAATACCAACTAAACCAATCGGTACATTCTGCAGATTATCCGCGAAAGCGTAAACAGCGATACTTCCAACAAGCAAGGTGGAACCGATAAAGTTCACCACTAAATCATTAACCTGTCCCGCCAAAAGCCCAATCAAACGTGGCACCATCAATCGACCGATGTTTTTCAATCCCTCGTGTTTCCAGCGCAATGAAAATTTAAAACGAAAACCCAACTTCCAAGTACCGGGAAGTTGAATTAATAAATGCAAAATCGCGCCCAACACGACGCCCCACGCAACACCCCTAACACCAACACTTGGCACAAAGAAAATAACGCCAAAAATAATTCCCAAATTATAGAGAACCGGTGCTACGGCATAAGCAAAGAAACGATTAAAACTGGTGAGAATTGTTCCAAGAATACTGCTCGCGCCAAGTAAAATTGGTTGTAGTAACATAATCCTGCTTAATGTCACCATCAGGGCCATGCGATGGACATCAAAACCCGGCGCTATTAACGGCACGATAATTGGCGTCAAAATAAACAAAATTACCGCACAAAGCACCAATAAAACAGTAGTGATAAAAAAGAGACTTTCCGCGACCTCAAAAGCTTCTTTCTTGCCCTTTTCACCCTTACTTAAGTATGTCGAAAATACCGGTAGGAATGCCGCGGTTAAAGTACCAAGCACCAACAAGTTAAAAATGATATCCGGAATACGGTAGGCGGCAAAATAAGCATCCAATTCCGGTCCCGCGCCAAAATGTTCCGCGAATAAACGATCACGAAAAAGCCCAAGCAAACGACTCAAAAGCGAAGATATCGCCACCAACGAGGCGGCGGAAATTAACGCGCCACTCCGCGTCTTGTCCTCCGTAGCTTTAGCGAAGGAGGATTTCTCGGCATTATTAGACACTGTAATAAAATAACATGAATAAGATCGATTTCAAATTTTTATAAGATTCGATTTTTCTGACAGAGAAAATATTGAAGCGTAGTAGACTACTACGGTGAAATATTTTCGACCGAAGAAAAATTGAAGATTGTGAGAATTTGGAAGCGAGATATGCATGTTATTTTATTACAGTGTCTTACTCATATTTTATCTATCACAACGCCCCACACATTATCACTTTTTTGGATCGTTGTAAAGCTAACATTTTGCTCACCGTTATAAGTGATCCCGCTTTCCGGACCGGCCCAAACAAAATGAAAATCCTGCGACACATGCACGGACGCTTCAAATTTTAGCGGTTGATGTCCGGGCTGTTGTTGAGAAAGCAACTGATAATTTAACAGACCGTTTTTATTAATACTGAGATTTTGAGTCGCGGGTAAACGGTATTTATAAATTGTCACAGTTGTTTCACCGGGCTTCGTCACAATCCAATTACCAAAAGAAGTCTTACCGCTCTCCTCGGAAACAACCGTGCCGTTAATAACTGTGGTCGAATCTTTCTCTAATTCCGCGACATCCGCGTCTTGTACAAATGTTTTATAATCAGCCTTATTTACATACGGCGTTGGCACATCCGCCGTCTTTGTAAAACCGACCGCTTCCAAAAGAACACTGCCCTTTGGCACTAATGTCCGCTCATAAATCACATTATTTTTTTGAAACCAATCCTCGTCCGGATTCCATCCGGGTCGACCATTTATCGACCCCTTATGATGACGAGTTGTAATAAGAGTTGCCATAGCTTCCCCCGTATCATTGAAAGAAACATCATATTTTACCGATTGATCCATTAGTTCATCCGTCTTATGACCACCAATATTTGCTTCTACGCGCATCAAGTAGTCACTCTTTGCATCTTCAATTTTTCCTCCCCAACCAAGCTTTTCGATACGTGTTTGCGCATCAATATCTCTAAACCAAATCAGTAATTGTTTTTGCTTCAGACTATCGCCAAACACACTCGCCAAATCACCCCAGCGATCCTGTGGTAATTTTGTTACCCGCGACATCACTTCCGGCATCAAATCACTAATAAAAGCTTTAGGGTTATTTTCCTCTTTGTCATAATCATAAGTGACTAACCGTTGCGTTTCATCGATCACGTTATTCGCATCAATTGTAAGATTATAATCAGGCATTGGAATCGGCCCCGTAACCCGCAACATTTGTTGCAATACGGAAGGTGTAATTGCAATCACCCCATCCACTGTCGGACCACCGCTTTTTTCAAACAATGTGGCGACTTTTTGTGCATTAGTGCGAAAATCAGCAAACCAATTTCCATCCCTGGAAAACCAACGATCGGTTATTTTTTTAAGTGGCGTCGGAGGAATTATAAAATCACGCAATTGCCCATCCGGATTGTAAATTGTATCAACTTTGACCTTTTTTACTCCTCCTTTTGATAAATTTGCCAACGCAAAACTTCCAATAAAACCACCCCCCGGCCTTAACTCACGATTATTTTCGAACAAAAATAGATACTGGCGGTCTTGTTTGGCGCCAAGCAACATGTTCAGTACTTCATGCGAATCCAAATAACTTTCGATCACTTGTGCCAATAAATGCACACTTTTCTGCAACTGCAAAAGATCCCCTTGTATTTCACTTGGCAACACCGACGGATTGATGTCTTTTATTTCCCCGTCAATTTTATTTAATTGTTCCGCTAAGCTTTTTACCAACGGCTGGCTTTTCTCCAGCAAGTCTGTCAAAGATTGATTATCGGTTTTTGGCTGTCGAAATAACTGCACCAACTGCGCGGCATCGTCACCCAACGCGGAAAGTTGTTTCCCGGCCAATAATAAATTTTCTCCGGAGTCAAGACGCGCTTTGGGGTCAAGTTTTGCCAATAATCTAAGAGCGATATTTGTCGATGAATCTAATTGTTCTTGCGCGTCCGTAAATAATTTTGTTGCTTGATCCAGTTCTTCTTTTCCCGCATCCACATCTGATCCGGCAATCGCCTTGAGTCCTAGCGTCAAATGTTGCGCGCCTTGTTTAGCAACAGCACCAACCGCTTTAGCAACATTTGGCAAACCGTTAACGGCGCCAATTAATCCAACAGCCCCACCGATTAAAAACACCGCGAAAGCCACCCTCGAAGACTCCAAAATATTTTTTTTATCTACCTTTCTTGGCACTTTTTCTCGTTTTTTCTTTTCTGGTTTTTCCGCAACCGTCGCTTTTACAATTTCACGTTTAACGGGCGTAGTTGGTTTTTTTTCTTTGCGGAATTTTTTCCAAGCAACCGGTGGTGCTACCCACGGAATATATCCTTCCGTTTCCGACTTTTGCATAATCGATTTAAGCAGATCATCCGAACCATCGTCCACTTTTTCGTTTTCCGTTTTTAACGCAGAAATTTTATCCGGTTTCTTTTTTTTCAATTCCCGCATTTCTTTCACGAAACGTTGAGAAATTCTTTGTTCTCGGTGCCAAACCACCGGCGCAACCTTCTCTTGAACGACTGTTTGTTCTTTCACAACTTCCTGCTCGATAATTACCGGCTCATCATTAATGATTTGAGGATGTTTTTTGTAATCAGTGACTTTTACTTGAAAATCTTCTTCGCGTTTTAAGTCTTCATCTAAAAAACGTGACAATTCTTCTCTAACCAACTTCTCTTCAATTGGTTCCGGAATATCAGCACTTCCCGGAAAATGAAAAACGATATCATTATCGTAAGTTAATCTCTCGGTATCAAACGGCACAGTCAATTCGTCCAGAGCTTTGCCGGACAAACCTGCACCGATCACGGAACGGAGCAACCTTGCTCCGTTCCGTGATCGGTGCAGGTCTTGCTGTCTTTCAATATTAACATGTCGCGAACGAGGAATACGAATAATTGAAGCGACTTCTCCTGTGCTGTCACCAACAAAAATATCGGCCACCTTGGGACCAAAGGCTTTTTGCGCTTTTATCGGTGCTTTATTGTGTTTTTTTCGTTTCCGCTCCATTTGGGGATATTATAGCACGAGAAAACATTGTTAACCGTACCGATCACGGATCGGAGCAAGGTTGCTCCGATCCGTGATCGGTACAGGGTCCGGCTATGTATTTAAATTTGACAAAATTCGGTGTAGTGTTATGATACTGCGTTGTCCTTTCCCCACCCCAGAAAAA
>JAUSJG010000027.1 GCA_030647555.1 bacterium
AGAAAAATACTCTTTTCATTAAAAGAAGAAAAAATCGGGCGCGCGCAAAATGAAAAGAGCAAAGAGTATTTTTCTGTGGTGTGGCGAGCTTGTCGAGCAGTGGCGGGGCTGGCTTCCTTATTGGGGGTTTTGCTCAAAAAAAGTTCGAACATCAATCAAAAAACACCGCAGTGAATATTTTTTATTGGCAGACCTATATGGAATAAAAATCATGTCACATAATCGGAATGAGTTCTGGAAATAGTTACTTTAATAAGGAAACAATTCTAGGTTGATATGAATCTTGAAAAACTAAAAGAATCAATTTTAGAATTTCAACAAAAAGTTCGACTTTATCGTACTTTATTAAGTACTTCTCGAGATCGGATTTTGCCTGAAATTCGCAATAATCACGAAGCTATCGCACGAATGCGCTCGGAGTTAAATATGGATTATGGAATGCTTGAACTATATCTTAAGAAGTTTGGGAATAACCCCCAAATGCGCGATGGAGTTCATCCTGAATATTATTTTGCTTACCCTAACGCCTTTTCAAGTGATGTTTTAGTTCGCGTAGGACCATCAGTCGATGCTGTACTTCAAGATTTGGACTATTTATTAGGAAGGCTGAACGCAATAAAAGAGGATGAATTCAGTGAAGTGCTACGACTCTCAAAACGAGAAAAATCCCAATCACCGTCAAATAAAAACTATTGGCAATTAACCAATCCCGTTTGGTTATTATGGCTATTTACAAAATGGATATGGCAACACAAGTTGATTTCCACCATATTTACGATCCTTGGGTTATTAGCTATTGATTATTCTCTTGCTTGGCGAAACGCAGTTTGGACTAAGAATTTTATTCTAGGACTTTTTCATTAGTCCCGACCCGAGTGCTTAAATCCTGTTCTTAAAAATACTCCCCAAAAATCCACATGGTTTCCCAAATTCCTTGGTACTTAACCCGAGTGGCCCGAATATTTTAAACGGGATAGAATCCCGTTTAAAATTGCAAGAGAGGGAGCGACACGCCTGCGCGTGTCGTGTTGGGATTCGAATCCCACCCTCCCGTCAATATGGCAATTTGGAATATAGCATTATGGAATAATATACTGCATTCATGCCTAGGGCAATATATACAAAAGATCACAACGCAATCGTGGAACGCTTAAAAAAAGCGCGAATTGAGGCTGGACTTGGGCAGGTTGAGGTAGCAAAGAAGCTTGGAAAAACGCAATCTTATCTTTCCAAAATTGAATCTGGCCAGAGGCGTTTTGATGTATTGCAATTGAAGGAATTTGCAAAACTCTATAAAAAACCTTTGGATTATTTTGTTAAATAACTTATGAGTGAAAAATTAACTAAAAAAGAAGTTGTAGGGTTTTTGAATATACCTGAAAAAGATTTCAAAAATTATTTTGAATTTAGTAAAGAAATTCAAGGTGAAAAAATTGGAAGTCGTTGGTATTTTGATAAGAAAAGTATTTCTGATTGGAGGAAGTTGAAAGAAGATAGAACAATACATCTGACAATGGATGAATATGAAACTTGTTTTGAGTTTGCTATCAAAATGGTATACGGAGGACTTTCTTTAAATGGAATTAGAGGTCAAAGGACTGAAATTCAAGCAGCAGACGATGTTATTTTGGGCATTCTCGCAGAACATGCAATCAAAAACTTCTTACTAAAAAAGTTCAATATCAAAATTAAATTAGATGAGGAAGTTCACCCTGAGCACATTACGCCACAAGATTTTGATCAAATTGAGGTTAATAAATTGTTTAGAACGCCCAAGCTTGGGGTTGGTATTAAGGCAAGTAAAATGAAAAATGCTTTTTTGGTTTTAGGTGCTAATGAAGTTGAATTTCCAGAACGACGGAGCGATGTTTACGTTTTTGCTAGGGTCGGTTTACCAAGTGATCATTTGTTTAGAATTCTAAGAGACCACTCATTTTTTGGTAAAGTCAGAAAATTCTTCGAAACTAATGATAGGTTTAAAAAAATAGAAAAGTTAGAAAATATACCTATTTGGATATGTGGATTCGCTTATATTGATGAACTTGAAAAGGTGACGGAGATTCCAGGTCAGGAATTTAGTAATGGTCATAGATATGTTAAGTCTGTTGGTAAACTTCACAATACAGATAAGGACTGGCGTAAATTGATTTCTAGACTTTAATTTATTCCATTGCTCTCATCATTTGTTTTCCTACAGCTTCAATAACAGGGACACTGACAGAATTTCCAAATTGTTTATATAAAGCTGAATCGGCAAGTTTTGGTATTTTGTAACTCGCAGGGAAGCCCTGAATACGTGCACACTCTAATGGAGTTAGTTTTCGAATTCCTTTCTTGTCTTTAATGATTGGTACATTGTGACCACCCGTGCCCATGTTTGCAGTTAGTGTAGGACAAACGCCACTCTTATTTTCTCGAACATATTGTCTTCGCCATTGGTAAACTCTGCCTTCTTCCTTTATAGAGCCTTTTAGTTTTTCGAACAGTGGTTTTCCATTGTAGTAGTATTTTTCAGGCACATTTTTTTCTAGCAAATCAGTAATTTTCTTAGTGAGCTTTACTGGGTTAGGAAATTCAAATTTTTCGGAATAATCTTTATTCTTAAAACCGACCATGTAAACACGCTCTCTATTCTGTGGAATATTTCCATAGTCCATACTATTCAAAACCTTTATTTTCAAATAGTATCCGAGATTTTCCAGTGTTTCTTGAATTATCCTAAAGGTTTTGCCGCCATCGTGGCTTCTTAAGTTTTTTACATTTTCAAGCAAAAAACCTTCAGGTTTTCGTGCTTCGATGATTCTTGCAATATCAAAAAATAAATTTCCCCTGCCTTTTTCATCGTTAAATCCTTGCCTATATCCCGCGATAGAAAAAGCCTGACACGGGAAGCCTCCTAATAGAAAATCAAACTTTGGTAAATCATCAATTCCAATTTTCCTAATATCTTCAACAATCAGCTTTGAATCTTTGAAATTCAAATCATACGTATCTTTGCATTGATGATCAAAATCATTTGCAAAAACTGTTTTAAATCCGGCGTTTTCAAATCCGAGGCGTATCCCTCCAACACCGGCAAATAAATCTATTGTTTTAAATCCGTGCTTGGTGTGTTTTTGTGTATTTTGTTTTTCATCTGTGTTGATATTTCGAATAATTTGGACAACAACACCTCGCACCTCAATTTCTTTTCTGTAAAAAGGGATCATGTTTTGGTTTCTTGGTTCTAGTCGAAACCGTGTTTTCTCTCGATATAATTTTTTGAGTGTAGCTTTATTGTCATCAATAATTGCGACGACGGTTTGTCCGTTTTCTGCAACGGATTGTTTTTTTATCACTACAATATCACCATCAAAAATACCTTCGTCGATCATGCTATCTCCAACCACGCGAAGTGCGTAGTAACCATTAGAGTTTTGGATACTCGGGTTAATAAGGGTGATTGTGTCTTCTTTATTTTCAATTACTTCAATTGGTTCGCCAGCAGCAATTCTTCCAAGAATAGGAATTTCAACGATGGCTTTTATTTCTTTTTTAGGAAATAGACTTCTGGCAGAATTTTCTGATTTTGAAAGGTACCCTTTTTCTTCTAGGGACTTAATGTGTTCGTGAATAGTTGAAACAGCGCGGAGTTTCAGCTTTTTTCGTATTTCCTCAATAGTAGGAGATATACCATTCTCGGCTATGTAGGTGTTTATGAAATCAAAGACAAGTTTTTGTTTTTTTGTAATATTTGACATATTGTTATAAAAATTAATTTACGCTACAATCACAGTATAACCGAAAGGAAGCCGAAAATCAAAGCATAGTTATCCACAGCTAGTATTAGTAAAAATTTAAAATGAAAAAAACCAATATGAATGAAGTTTTATGTCCAAATTGACTAGACAGCAAATCGAGAGACAGGATTTTGTGGATAATGAAATTTTTGAGTTGTTGCAAAGCGTTATACCTTCGTCCAAAAAATTGGAGTGGGATATTGAAATGATTGCTATGGTTAGAGAGGCGATAAGAGAGCAGATTGTTGACAATAAAAAATTGATGGGTGAAATGAAATTTTACCCATAAAATTATTTGTGGTTTTGTTGAATGAATAATAATGATATGTGCGTCATTTAACTATTCTCCATATCCGTGTTATACCCAAATTAGATTGTTTTGATGTTTGTTTTGGTTTGTCGCCACAAATTCCCTTGCAGAAATGAGGTGAATTATGGGAATTGTATGTTGCGAACACCCTGATCAGGGAATCGTTGTTGAGACAGCACCTTTTGTAAATCCCCATCAGAAAACCACAACGAATATTCAACGATACAATGCGTTCTTTGAGGGTGTGGCCGTTTGGGGAGGACAGGAGTGGCGGACGTTGAGTGTTGCCGAGATTGCTCTTTTTTTTCGGGAGGTGGCGGTGGATCTTCGCTTTGCTCATCAACAGCGTCATGACGTTGTGATGCGTGAGTATAATCGCCACAGTCGACTAACTCGGTGGTGGAAAAGATTACGGGGCTGGAAGGCTCCGCATATTTCCACGCAGGACGAGGTTGTTCAAGAGATTTCTGTTCGTTGCAGAAATCTCTCGAAAATGATGACGTGGAAACGTTCTTTTCCAATTTACACCGACACCGGCATGGACTTTCTCATTAGTAAGTCTAAAGAGGTGGCGGAGATGCTGGATGCGGGATGAGTAAGCGAGAGAGTGATCTCTTCGGGCGCGTTGCCAGTTCAACCCGCCTTTTTTATTATTTACAGACAGTGTTTAATATATTATTATAAATAAACATGGACCCCGTTCAACTAATTCAGAAATACTACAATCGCGAATCGAGAGCTTATTCGATTTTATTGGCGCACAGTTCGGCGGTGACAAAGAAAGCTCTGACGGTTGCTAAGCATGTTTCGCAATTTAACCCCGATTTGCAATTTATCGTGGAGGCCGGGATGTTGCACGATATCGGGATATTTATGACCTACGCGCCGGACATCGATTGTCATGGGGATAAACCTTACATTTGCCACGGCTATTTGGGGAGGGAACTTGTGGAAAAAGAAGGTTTTCCAAAACATGCGTTGGTTTGCGAGCGACACGTCGGTGTCGGTTTTTCGGTGGAAGACATTGAAAAGGATAAGTTGCCTCTCCCAAAGCGCGATATGCGTCCACATACAATCGAGGAAGAAATAATCTGTTTTGCCGATAAGTTTTATTCAAAAAACGGTGAAACATCCAATAAAGAAAAGAGTGTTGATAAAATTAGGGAAGAATTGCGAAAACACGGGGAGAACAGAGTGGATCGATTTGATCAATGGCTGGAAAAATTCCAGCATGATACTGTTAAAAAACTGTAAATTACCGATAATTACTAATAAAACCGATGGATATAATAATGGCGATAATTAATTTTATACTGCATATTGATACTCACTTGGGTGAAATAATCGTTCGTTACGGGGCTTTGTCGTACGGGATAATTTTCGCGATCGTTTTCGCGGAAACGGGGTTGGTTTTTTTACCATTGCTTCCGGGTGATTCTTTGCTTTTCGCGGGTGGTGCCTTCGCGGCAATTGGTTCATTCAATATTGTAGGCCTGCTTTTTATTCTTTGGGGGGCGGCATTTTTGGGGGACACGGTGAATTATTGGATTGGGTACTATTTTGGCCAGAAATTGATCGATAGTCCTAAAATTCCGATTAATCAGGCGCATATCGATAAAACCAACGCTTTCTACCAAAAGCACGGCGGGAAAACGATATTTCTGGCGCGGTTTGTGCCGATTGTCCGAACATTCGCGCCGTTTGTGGCGGGTCTCGGTCAAATGGAGTATAAAAAATTTATTTATTATAACGCGACCGGCGGATTTGTGTGGGTGTTTGGTTTTACATTGTTGGGCTACTTTTTTGGCAATATTCCTGTGGTCAAAGAAAATTTTTCACTGGTGATTTTGGTGATTATCGGGCTCTCGGTGGTGCCGATTGTATATGAATTTATAAAATCACGAATAATGAAGTCTAAGGTTGAAACCACGATCAGTTGAGCATGTTGTTTGCTAAAGTTTGAAATAAAATTATTAGATGTTTTGTATAAACAAGCTAGGGTTGTAATAAAAGATACTGCGTTATTGACACAAAAACGACATTCTAATACTATAAACAGTACCAATTTATAATTTATCAAATAAAACATATGGCAAAAAAGCCCCTACAACCGTTCGCGAAGCGTATTAGAGCCTTTCGACAAGAAAGAAAGATTTCTCAAGCGGAATTAGCCAAAAAAGCGGATGTCTCCAACATCACGATCTCCAAGATTGAATCCGGTGACAACGGGAACCCGACAATTTTGACACTAAAGAATATCGCTTCAGTATTGAAGGTATCGATCGTTGAGCTTGTAAAGTAAACCCAAGCAGATAATAAGTAGGCGCGGACTTCGGTCCGCGCTTATTTAAATTTAGTGAGCTCGTTATAAAAAACTTATTTCCAAAATCAGCAATCAGTAAGGACCTTCTGTTGCGATATGTATTTATGCTGCGGTATGATAATGTCAGTTTCAATTATTTATTTAAGTAGCTCACTAATTTTTATGAAAAAATACAGAAAATGGTTCGATCATTTGGCTATCATTGTTTTAGGAATGGGAGATTTGGATGCGTACTTATTCGATTGGGACGAACTTGCAGATGTTCAGAAGGGCGATTTTTTAAAAACTCATTTGTCTCAGTTGAATGATCGTTTTATTAAGAAAGATGAGAATTGGCAGACAACATGGAAGCCGTTTGCGCTCCTGGGTTTTTCGATTCCTCCTTCGATAATTGGCGATTTCGAAAACGGAGTGATGAAGTATGATCCTACTCATGCAGATGGTGTGCTGCTAATAAATACTGAGACTGACGGGGTATTCTATTGTGGTTCGGACAATCCGGACAAACTGGCGATCATAATGCCTAAAATTAAGAAGATGAAGATTCATGAATCAGTTATGGAAGAAAAATTTCCGGTAAGTAATATTAATTTTGATTACAAAATCAATACGTCTGAGTCGAGTGGCGCGGTGCTGGATGAGATTGACTCGCTCATGAAGATGTCGGGGCTCCCTGGGGTGCAATTTGTCTAGTACGTCGTTCGATCTTTTCGCGTGAGCCAAAGAGTTGGTTTGCTCTGCAACTAAGTGGAGGTTGTAATTTTACATAAAATAAAGCAGAATAGGTTATCGTTTTCGTATTTAAGCGCTCGTAGCTTCCACCTTTGCTCTTAAATCGTTCAGAGCTTCCATCCTTCGCTAGAGCTTCGGATGGCACAGCGGTGGACAAGTAATACTGGGTACGCGTGCAAAATACAACTGCTTGTATTTTGCAGGCCTACCCAGGCCCGGAGCCTTATCCGGCTTTGCAAAGCCGGATGGCGAGGGCGTGGCCAGCCCGAGTGAGCTTAAGCGAGCGAGAGGCGAGGCCGATTTCTCTTTCTCACGGAGTGGTATAATTTTGTTGTATTAAAAGGAAATACATTTTACGCGCTCGTAGCTCAATTGGCAGAGCAGAGGACTCTTAATCCTAAGGTTGAAGGTTCGCCCGCCAGCACGGCGGGCGCCCGCTGAGATAGCGGGCGATTCCAGTGGTATTATTAAATAATGTTTTACGTGTATGTTTTACGCTTAAATGATGGAGAGTTTTATGTCGGTCGAACATCTGATCTAAAAAGACGTATTGTTGAGCACAAGAACGGAAAAGTTCATTCAACAAAAAACAGAAGACCTATATGCTTAATTTATTACGAAGCATATATTGAAAGGCAGGATTCAGTAGATAGAGAACTATTTCTTAAAACAGGAGATGGAAGAAGAAGTCTACGCAAACAAATCAGGAGTTATTTAATTACGCGCTCGTAGCTCAATTGGCAGAGCAGAGGACTCTTAATCCTAAGGTTGAAGGTTCGATTCCTTCCGAGCGCACCTCTCGTTTCCAGTTTCTAGTTTAGAATCCCAACCAGTGTGCCAGTACGTCTGCTAATGGTTCGACAAAGTCTGGGTCTTGGGGAAGGTGATTGGAAATCGCATCAAGTACTTCTTCGTGATTAATGTCATCGGCAAGCGGGATATGGATTAATGGCATTAGAAGGCGTTTGCTTTTTAAAAGCAAATATATACTGGCACCGTGTTCCACAATGTTAAAGGCGGATAATTCGCGATATAGATAGATGCGTGAATCAATTCTGATTCCAGTCGTGCGCAGGTCGTATGAAACAATTTTTGGGGGACGTTCGCTGTGAAAAAAGATTAAAACGCCGGATAGAAAGAAAATAATACCCGTGAGAAAACTTTGCATAACGAACGCGACGAACAGGAGCAAGGCCAGTAGAATACCGAAACCGATATACCAAACGGTGGTTTTTTTATAAACGACATATTCCGGCGCTTCCCATTCCAGATAAATCTGGCCATGGCTTAATTGTCCGCCGGCGCGCGTATTGGTTTCGGGTGTTTCTTCGGTTTTTTCTGTTTTGTTTGTGCTGTCTAAGCGCAAATCCAGTGTTGGTTTCGCCATGACTTTATAATAGCACAAATTTTTTAAGAAGTTGAACAAGAAAAAAACCCCGAGCGTGTCGGGGTTAGTAATTGTTGCTTGCCAATGTCGGGGCGTATCCAGCGCGAGCTGCTGCGACAAGATGGCGTTGCAATAAGACGTGGAGTGCGCAGGCCGCATGGTGTGTTGACCACTGGCTTTCGCAAACACTGTCGAGGATGGGATCTGCGCTTGAAAGGTCGAATGGTATGATTTCATCCACTTCGTGTCGATCTCGTACACTTGCTTTGTGCCATCGCTCGACAAACTGCATAGCGCTAAGCGGACAAGTTGTTTCGAACAGCAGACTCGGTACAAAATGTTCGCGTGAGATGATTACGCCCGTGCAGACGAGTGGCGTACAGATCGCTGTTAATTCCTCACCGATTTCATCACTCATTCCTTGTAATGCTGAAAGCTCGACCGAAGGTTTGCCATGGTTCAAGAAACGTTGCTCGCAACACTTGACTTGTGTTCCAACGGTACATTGGAGGTTGCCTCGTCCAACGGCAATTTTCGGATGGTGGCTACGACGGACACAAAGTAGTTTGTCGTCTGCGGTCACTACTCCGATAGCAATCTTGAGAGGATTTCCAAACGGAAGGAGAAAATGGGTGATGACACCTGTGTTGTGTGGTTGAATATATTCCGTACCCAGAGGACTGTGTCGTTTTGACAACATCTTTCGGATAGATGTGTCGCCCGGCAATTCTAGGTCCATTGATAAGTTTGAGTACAAAATCTGGAAGAAGCTTGCCTCCGCTGTGTTTGCTTCAACACCTTCTTTGTTTACCGTAATACTTTGAACCGAAACCGATGGTCCATCGTGGAAATCTTGCGATATTCCACCCCAATGACTTCGAAGTACGTTTTTGTGTTCAAGCAGGGCACCAGGGAGGCGGATGGGCTTATGTTGGTGGTGTAGGGCAACAGTATTTTCGAGGCGGGTTGTAAGGATTTGTAATTTGAGGTGAGACAATCTACGGCTGGGGTATGATGACATCTAGTGTGCTCCTTGCAATAGCAAATTTGAAAAGAACGCGACAATTTCCGAACTCACAGACTATCAGATGATTTACATTCAGTCAAGGTAATTGTGGTGATATGTAATCTTGATAACAATTAATAAATGTATTACTAAAAAAGACACGGTGAAGACCGTGTCTTTTTGAAAAATACTTAGTTATTTGTTGATAATATTATCGTTGCTGATCATCTTCATCGCTTCTTGCACAGTGGTCATAAATTGGGCGGGGAAAATGATGGTCGAATTCTTCTCAACGCTGATTTCGGCCATCGTCTGGAGGGTGCGGAGTTGCAAGGCAACCGGGTGCGCGGCGATTAAGTCCGCGGCTTCGCCGAGTTTTTGGGCGGCCTGGAATTCGCCTTCGGCGGCGACGACTTTGGCACGACGTTCGCGTTCCGCTTCCGCCTCTTTGGCCATGGCGCGTTGCATATTGTCGGGAAGAACGATGTCTTTGATTTCTACTGCGGTTACTTGCGCACCCCACGGTTCCGTGTGTTCATCGATAACGTTTTTGATTTGGACATTAATTGCACTGGTTTGGGCGAGCAATTGGTCGAGGGTAAACTGACCGACGACATTGCGAACGGTTGTTTGACTGATTTGATTAACGGCATCGTAGACGTTTTCAATGGCAATAACCGATTTCATCGGGTCGACAATGTGGTAGTAAGCAACCGCGGCGATATCGATGGAGACGTTATCGCGGGTAATTATTTTCTGTGATGGGATATTCATCGTGATTGTGCGGAGAGTCGTCTTGTTCATCTTCTCTAAAACAGGAATCAAAAAGATGAGGCCGGGACCGCGGACGGCTTGGTATTTACCCAAGAAAAAGACGACTGCCCGTTCATACTCTTTTATGATACGTAGCGAGCTTAAAATTAGGACAACGATGGCGATTAGGATGTAATAAAACATTGATAATATAGATTAAGGATTTGTCTGGAGCATAGAGTAAAAGACGGAAAAAGGGAAGCAAAAAAACACCAAGAGGTTAGGTCTGGGTGTTTGCTGGACGCTTTTCACGGGCGCGGTCTTCATTTTGCAGATCAAGCTCGAGGGCCAAACGGCGACGCCGAATTAGCTCTAAATCGTAAGCATTTTGCTCGACCGGTGTCATGTGAAAACGTCGGCCCGCGTCAAGCTTTAGTGATGAATAAAATTTGTTGCCGTGCAAGCGCATGCGAAACCAGATAAGCCGTCTTATTGGGATAAGCCAAGCCTTGAATCTGCGTTGCTGATTAAACCACCAAGAATAAAGAGATTTAAACATGGCCAATGGTCTCCTTCTCGCAGAGTACTCAAAAGAACGGACGTTGGTTTAAGCATACAGGTAATAATAAATATACTGCAAGCGATTAAACATTGTTAGTTTGAGGATTATAATAGCCTATTTTGCGGTTTTTTGTTCAATAGGTCTTTCGCATTTTTACTTGTGAGGACGCGTTTTCCTGTCTTGGTTTCAATTTCCTTCCGCGCGTTTCCCGCCACGCTTCCGCCTTCGCGTGCCACCGTTTTATTTTCTTCAAAATCTTTTGGTTCACGTTTTTGGGATATTTCGGTCGTTGCTGTTTCCGCCAACATGTTCAAAACCAATTCCATATTTGTCATATTGTCGCGCAAATTTTCTTTCTTGAGGTTTTTAAGTTGTTTGTATTGTCGCGTGGTGATATCTGTCCACGCTTTTGTTATCTCGTCGGTTAAAATGGCAAATTCTCGTCCCTCTTTGACGGCTCTTTTTTCCCATTCGTCCGTTAGCGCTTTGCGGATTTCGATGCTTTTTAAACGCTGATTGATCCAATTTTGGCTATAACCTTTTTGCAGGTACGTTTTAAGGGCGCGGCTGATGGCCAGTTCCGGATCGGCGGTTTCTTCCAGCCGTTCATAGCCGACGCGTGCGAGCCAAAGTTTGAAAGGTTCGGCGTTGGGAGAGGGGATAGATTGGATTAGACGCAACATTGTTTCTGTGTCGGCAGCATCGGTGAGGCGCATTTTTCCGTCCGGGGCAAGCATTTTCAAAGCGTGACACTTTGTCACGGTTTCATTTCCACCTTCTGCCAAGAGCCTTTCCTTTAATTTTCGCCAATACGCGACGGCATCTATACTTTTAGTCAAAACAGCAATAATATCCGAGATAGAGAAATACCAGAGCTCTCTTTCTGCGTCCCAATGACGCCGAATTTGTTTGCCTTCAAATATCGTGATTACTTTGTTTTTTGGTTGTTTCATAGTTAATTGGGTTACTTTATGATTATACCGAACACTAAACGAATTGCCAATCGTCTGTTCAGGAAGGCAAAAAACAACATTATCCTTGAAATACCGCATATTTGACATAAAACGAGGTATCGTGATACTATGAATTATATGAAATTTGATAGAAAACAAACCATCGAGAGTGCAATAGAGCCCAAAAGGGTCTTGGTTATTTATGGGCCACGGCGGGTTGGCAAGACAACCTTGCTTAATGCGTACCTAAAGACGCAATCGGACAAAAAAGTCTTTTTTTCGACCGGTGATGACGCGCAATTGCGGGGGGTTTTTCAATCCGAAGATCGCGGTAAAATTCTTGATTTTGCGCGTCCTTATGACCTTATCGCGATTGATGAAGCGCAATTTATTCCTTCGATTGGGCTTGGCGCAAAGATGATGATTGATGCCTTTCCGGAAAAAAATATTATTTTGACCGGCTCTTCTTCGCTTGATCTTTCCAACAAAATCGGTGAACCGCTGACGGGTCGGCACTTCACGTTAACGCTTTTGCCTTTTTCGCAGGGAGAGATGGAAGGGAACCGTTTTGAATTGGAAAATAATCTTGAAAATTTTCTTTTATACGGGTCATATCCCGAAGTGTTGAACGAACCGGATTTGGAGCGAAAAAGAAAAATCTTGAGCGAACTTGTTTCATCATATCTTTTTAAAGACGCGCTGGCGTTGGAAGCGGTGCGTTCTTCCGATACGCTTTTGGATATCGCAAAATGCCTCGCTTTTCAGGTGGGGAGTGAAGTGTCGATTAATGAGGTCGCCCGGACAGCGCGTACTGACGCAAAGACCGCGGCCAAATATATCGATCTTTTGGAAAAAATGTTTATCGTAAAAAGAATTAGGGGCTTTAGTCGTAACTTGCGTAATGAGATTTCGAAAAAGGCCAAGTATTATTTTCTGGATAACGGTGTCCGCAACGCAATCATTTCCCAGTTTAATCCGTTGAACTTGCGGAATGATGTCGGCGCGCTCTGGGAGAATTTTATTTTTATGGAGTTGATCAAAAAGAGTGGAATTGAGGGTGCGTTTGATACGTATTATTTTTGGCGGACGCATCTGCGACAAGAAATCGATATTATCAAAGAGTCAAACGGCGCGCTTTTCGCAATCGAATGTAAATGGTCGGAGACGCAAGCGACCGCGCCGTCCGCGTGGAAAGAATCCTATTCGACTTCGTCGTTTCGGGTTGTTAATAAAATGAACTATTTGGAAATACTATTGGTTCCAAAGAGTTAGTTGGAAAAATTCGCGATTACTGTTCTAGTAAATTAACTCCAAAATCCAACATTGTTTGCGCGAGGCTACAAAGCGGTAAACCTAGGGTGTTTGTGTATTCGCCGTCCATATTGGTGATGAGAAATGCGCCACGACCTTGGCCGGCATAGGCACCCGCGTGGCCCGCAAGTGGTTCGCCAGAATTTAGATAAGCTGCAATATCATCGTCGCTTAGGCTTCTGAATGTAACAGTATTTTCAACAAATTGCGTTACTGTTTTTCCATTATTAGTGTCAATAACCGTAAAGCCTGTCAGAAAGACATGATCACGGCCGCTAAGATTTCTTAACATTGACTCTGCTTCCATTTTATCTTTTGGTTTGCCAAGAATTTTGCCGTCTAATACGGCCACTGAATCTGCGCCGATAATGATTGCATCATTATGTTTTTTGGCAACAGATTTAGCTTTTTCTAAAGAGAATGTCTTTACCAGATCACGCGGTGATAGATCGATGGACAAATCTTCCTCATAGTCACTAGGTTCAATCGAAAACTTTATGCCCGTCCGTTCAAGCATTTTTCTTCTGCTCCAAGAAGTGGAAGCTAAAATAATTTCTCGTTTTGTAGTCATGATGAAAGCTTATTACAAATTGGCGGAGAGGGCGAGATTCGGCCTCAAAACTTGCAATGATTTGCAAGTTTCTGAGCTGGCACCTTTCGTCCTGCCACCGGCAGGACTACAACAACCGCCGCTCCCGGCAAGCGGTCTTGCGAGACATCGCTTGCCGTTCGAATCTCGCCGTGAGCCAAGCAGTTGTATTGTGAGCAAGAAGATGCTCCGAAAATTCACGCCTCATGGCGCTCATTTTCGGAGTTCTTCGATTCTTGTGCCCCGCCAGTGGCGGGGTGTATGACATTGTATAGTTTCGCAAAGCGAAACAAATCTCGAGCGGAGAGGGCGAGATTCGAACTCGCGGTGCCTTTCGGCACACGTCCTTTCCAGGGACGCACACTAGACCGCTATGTGACCTCTCCTTATCCATAGAGATTGCCACAATATAAACCTGTGGACAAGTTTTCTATCCCCGGCAAATCACTGCGCCCCAGATTTCTTTTACTCCTTTTTCACTTAATACTTTTGTTGCTTCATTGATTGTTGAGCCACTGGTTGCTACGTCGTCTATTATGATTATTTTTTTTGGGATTGTTGTTGAATATTCTGGATTGATGCTAAAAGCATCCGCGATATTTTCTTGACGTAAATCAATCATTTTTGAGTTGAGGGATGCTTGGGGAGTGGTGGATTTTTGACGGACCAAAATGTTGACCGTGGGCAGGGAAAGCAGGGAAGAGACTCTGCTTACGAGCAGTGCTGACTGATTAAAACCGCGTTCCCGCTCGCGTTTTTTGTGTAATGGCAGGGGGACGATGGTAAAACCGTTAAGATCACTCCCCAAAGTTTGCAATATGCTCTTGGCGAGCAACTCTCCTAATGGTTCAGCCATGTCACGAACGCCCGAAAATTTTAAAGCGTGGACGGCGTTGCGTAAAATGGGATTTTTGTAGCCCCCAACACTGATTATACCCGCCAAATTATTGTGTTTGTGACAATCGCCACAGGTGATACCGTGTAATGTCTTTTCATTGCAAAAAATACAGGTGTCGATTGGGGCACCGATATTTTTCAAGCAGTCGTCACAAAGCCAAGGACCAAAATTGTCGCAACCAACGCAGGCGGGCGGGAAAAGGAGGTCGATAAGAATCGTATTTATTTTTTTTCCCAATTCAGTGACCTTGTTTGCCTTCATTGTTTAATATTTAACACATCATAGTGATAATTCCCAACGTCCTTGTAAAGGTTAATACTATATGCTAATAAAAAGCATAGGGTTTCTGATAGTTGGTTCTTTCTTGAAAAAAGGAAGGGTACGTAAATGGCGGAGATATTTTATCGGACGGATTTGAAGCGTTTTGAGCCGATTTTGGGGGAACTTTATCTGGTGATGATGGTGACGGGGGATAAGCCACGGTTGCATCTTGCCTATTATGGCAAAAAAGGCAAATACGTTGGAAGAAAAGGTCTGGCCATAATTGACGATTTTGTGGCCTCCGAATTTCGGCTGGACGGGTCGGGTATTTTTCATACGATTCGTAACATCGAAAGAGGTACTTCGGTTGTGGCTGTGCAAAAAGCTAGCGATAACGCAATTTTAGCTTTCGTGCGTTTGTGGAAAGAGGGACCCGATGATTTTCTGCGATACGTTGAAACGTGGACGAAGAAAGGGGGATTGAAAGCTGGGGAAATCAAAAGAGTTTTGCTCATCGCGCGCGAAGAAGTACGGCGACAACAGCTTTATGGCCACATGCGGTAAATCTCGTCCGCACAAAAATGCCATATTGCCACCAGTGAATGCTGGTGGATTTTTTTGTTTTGTTTCGATATGTCGAAACAAAACAATCCCCCATAGCTCATCAGAGCGACGGGGGATATTCATTGTCGGCCAATCAGGGTCCGACCCTGTTCTGCAGGGACGGACCCTGCTCGCCCCTACACGGTGACTTTTTGTTTTTGTTCTTTTTTTATTTCTATGGGTTCGATTTTGGTTTTACCTTCAGACCAAACGACATTGAATTTGTTTCCTTCCGGAAGGGAACCTTCGATGATGCCTTGCGCGACCGGATCTTCGATTAATTCTTGGACAAACTGGCGAATTGGGCGCGCGCCTTCACCGCTATTAAAGGCGCGTTCGGCGATTTGGTCGCGGACTTCGTTGGAAATTGAAGCTTCCAGGCGTTGCTTGCGGAGACGTTCCTTTAGTTCTTCTAAGTTTAGGGCGGTGATGCGACGCAGTTCCGGTAGGCCTAATGGTCGAAACACGACGATTTGATCGATACGGGAAAGTAGTTCCGGGGCCATTTCTTCGCGTAGATTACCCATCACGCGCCGTTTTACTTCATCGTAGCGTTCTTGGGATTCTTTTTTCGCGGTTTCGTCGGTGATGCCAAAACCCATCTTGGCTTCTTTGGCAAGCTCGGCTGATCCGATATTGGAAGTGAGAATGATAATTGTGTTGCGGAAGTTAGCCTTTTTACCGTGCGTGTCGGTAAGTTCTCCTTCTTCCATGATTTGCAGAAGAATGTTGAAAACGTCGTGGTGGGCTTTTTCGATTTCATCGAACAGAACGATAGAGTAGGGGCGACGACGAATTTTTTCTGTCAGTTTGCCACCATCTTCATAGCCGACATAGCCGGCGGGGGCGCCAATGAGACGCGACACGGCGTGTGCTTCCATAAATTCGGACATATCCACGCGGATCAACGCATCTTCATCTTCATAGATTTCGCGCGCCAAAACTTTAGCCAGTTCGGTTTTTCCAACGCCAGTTGGGCCCAAGAAAATAAACGAGCCGACCGGACGGTTTGGATTGGCGATGCCGGAACGGGAACGACGGATAAAGCGAGCCACGTTATTAATTGCTTCTTTTTGGCCGACAATGCGACTGCCCATGGTGCGTTCGAGGTGTAGCAATTTCTTTTCTTCGGCTTTCAGGAGGCGCGTGGTGGGAATACCGGTCATTTCGGCGATAACGGCCGCGATATCTTCACGCGTAATCGAATGGACGTGATTTTTTTCTTTTGGCATTGTGTGCAACAAATGAATTTTTTCTTCCAGACGTTTTTCTTCTTTTTTCAAAACCAATGCTTCTTCATAGCGTTCTTCTTCAATCGCGTGATTTTTTTGCGATTGTATTTCTTGTAGTTCTTCTTTGGTTTCTTGTAGTTCGCTGGTATCGGTTTTGGATTCTGTGCCGAGTTTTAAGCGGGCAAGGGAAGCGGCTTCATCAAGTAAATCCAAAGCCTTATCCGGCAAAAAACGCTCGGTGATGTAGCGCGTAGAAAGGGTGACGGCGGCTTCAATAGCGTCATCGGTAACTTCCAGGCCGTGATGTGTTTCATAGGCTTCGCGAACACCTTTTAAAATAGTAATTGATTCTTCTTCGGTTGATTCGCGTACTACGATTGGTTGGAAACGTCTTTCCAGGGCGGCGTCTTTTTCGATGTGTTTGCGGTATTCGTCCAGTGTTGTGGCGCCGACTACTTGTAATTCGCCGTTTGACAGAGCAGGTTTGAGGATATTGGCCGCGTCGAGTGAACCGCCGGCAGAACCGGCACCAACAATCGTGTGCAGTTCATCAATGAAGAGTAAAACATTTGGTGTTTCTTTAACTTCGCGAAGAATTTCTTTTAAGCGTTCTTCAAATTCGCCACGGAATGTGGTGCCGGCCAAAATGGCCGCTAAATCCAAGGAAAGAATGCGTTTTTCGGCGAGATTTCCCGGCACTTTTCCACTGGCGATGCGTTGCGCGAGGCCGATGGCAATGGCGGTTTTGCCAACGCCGGGATCGCCAATTAAGACAGGATTGTTTTTTGATTTGCGCGAAAGAATACTCATCATACGCATAATTTCTTTGTCGCGACCAATTACCGGGTCAAACTTTTTTTGCCTCGCTTGTTCCGTAAAATCGGTGCTGAAATAATCCAAACCCGGTGTTTTGGATTTAGATTTTTTTATTTGCGGTTCGGTGCCTTTGGGCATCTGGATTGGCATATTGGGCAAGCTGTTCATTCCGGAAAGGAAATTGGAGAGGTCGGGGAAATGGGCGGTGTTTTGCAAGACTGTTTTTACTTGGCGTAAGAGGGCCTTTATATCTGCCGGAGAACGTTCTAAAATGTGATAAGCGGTATTATCTTTTTGCGAAATGATGCCAAAAAGTAAATGTTCCGTGCCGATATAGCGGTGTTGGTGCTCGAAAGCTATACGCGCGGCTTTTTCAAACGCTTTTTCCGCTTGGTCGGATAATACCTCACGGAAACCTGTTTTACGGGGGAGGGTTTCCAGTTCGGTTCTTATGTATTCCGGAGTAATATTGAATTTGCGCAAAATAGTGGCGGCAATGGAACCGGTTTCTTTGGTCATTCCGTAAAGCAGATGTTCGGTATCAATTTCTCCATGTTGAAGATCGTTCGATACTTGCGAGGCGGTCGCGAGAACATGTTTTAAACGAGTTGTAAGTTTGTCTTGGATTGGAAAATTTTTCATGTTGTGCAAAAGTCTTTTTAAAAGTGTAACATATGTGGGATGATAATTGCTACGAAGTTATTGTAGGGGCAATTCCAGCCGTCGCTACCCACTTCACTAAAGCTTCGAGGGTCAAGAAAGCTAAGGCCGGCAGGCATGAATTGCCCCAATAGTGACAGATAATACTTATTAATCTCGTTCAATGACAAAAAATCCCATGAAAAAACGCGATAATTCTTGGTACGTGGCGACAATGCTTTTGGGTGTGCGACCGCGCTCGGTGGCGGAATTATTTGGACGGTTATCGGATAAAGGGTTTCCTCTGGACGAGGTGCAAAGAACGGTAGATAAGTGCCGAGAATTGGGTTATCTCAATGATAGGGAATTTGCCGTTGGTGTCTGTGACCAGTTGTTGGCGCGTAAAACCATGGGAAAAAAGAAGCTGTATGTGAAGTTGCGCTGGTTTGGTTTGAAGGAAGATTTAATTTCGGAAATTATGGCGGAAAAATTGCCACCGGAAAAAGAATTAGAGATGGCGCAATATGCGGGAAATAAAAAGAAACAGCAACTGATTAAGCGAGGAACACCGAAAGAAAAATGGTACCAAAAGATCAGTCAATACTTACTTGGTCGCGGATTTTCAGGGGAAGTAGTTGGAACAACTGTGAGCGGTTTATTAAAAATGAATGATGATTGATGATTTATGAACTAGAACAAATGCGGCGTCGTTCCTCCTCATCATTCATAAATCATTATTCATCATTCCATCACGCGTAATCGCTCACAGGTTAAGGAAATAGCCATAGCGATCGCTTCGGCGTTGTCAATCCGTGTTTGCGCTAACCAACACCGATCACGGAACGGAGCAACCTTGCTCCGTTCCGTGATCGGACGCGATGGTTATTCCTTAACCTGTGAGCGCGTACCATCACGCTGTTTGACAGCGTGATTCGTGTGTTTTATTATGCAGTGTTCCTGTGTTTCGTGTTCCTTTTATCATGAAAGCGAGTAGTTTATGTTTGAACGTTTCACTGATCAGGCACGGAAGGTTATGCAACTGGCCAACAGGCATGCACAACGGATGAATCTCGAATACGTCGGCACCGAGCATATTTTACTCGGTTTGATTGAAGAAGGTTGGGGGTTGGCGGCTGTCGTGTTGAAGAATTTCGGCGTCGATTTGGGTAGGACTCGATTGGAGGTGGAGAAGTTGGTCAAATCCGGACCCGAGATGGTCACCATTGGAAAACTGCCCCAGACGCCCAGCGCCAAGAAGGTGATCGAGTACGCGATGGAAGAGGCTCGCAATCTGAACCACAATTACATTGGCACCGAGCATATCCTGTTGGGATTGTTGCGGGAAAACGAGGGAGTTGCTGCCCAGGTGCTAATGAACCTGGGGGTGAAGATTGGGGATGTTCGCGCGGAGGTTCTCAATGTGCTTGGACATGGCCCGGAAATCAAGAAAGAATTCCAAAAAGATTCCGCTCCCGACGCGAATACTGTTTTGGAAGAACTCCTTGTTGCCGCCGGTAAGAAGCGCGAGGACTTGCCCGCTTTGTTGAGGGGGTTAGACAACAAAGAAAGCGATATTAGGGCTTTCATTACTTTTGTTCTGAAGCTAAGTGTCTTCAAGGAGTCTGAAATTAAAAAAGAAAATTCGGCCTCGGTTTCGGAGCAAAAGTGATCAATTCGGGTAACCACCCCACCCAGGCTTTGCAGAGCCTGGTTTTTTTTGTTTTATTTTGCCGAAGCAAAATAAAACAATCCCCCGTAGCTCATCAGAGCGAAGGGGGATGATGTGTCTTTCTCACCCCATTTTTTCGAGCACCGAGATGCGTTCTTCGATTGGTGGATGCGTGGAAAAAAGTTTACTGACCATTCTCCCTGAAAGGGGGTTTGTTAGGTAAAGATGAGCGGTGGCGGTATTGGCCTGGGTGACCGGCAACTGTTCTTGTTGGATTTTGCGAAAGGCGGAAATTAAGCCTTCCGGGTAGCGGGTGAGCAAGACACCCGATGCATCTGCCAGAAATTCCCGGCGTCTAGAAACGGCGAGTTGGATTAGTTGGGCGATAACAGGGGAGAGCAAGATTAGAACGACGCCGATTATTGCGAGAATTGCGCCGGCGTTGCCTTCGTTGTTATTACTGCGACGGCCACCAAATAGACGGGCGCGTAAAAATAAATCGGAAACCAAGGCGATTGTGCCCACGAAAATTGCCACAACCGTCAATAAACGAATGTCGTAATTGCCGATATGGGAAAATTCGTGGGCCAAAACTCCTTCCAACTCTTGCTTGTCCAGTTTGGCGAGCATTCCTTCGGTTACGGCGATTGATGCGTGTTTGGGATCACGTCCGGTGGCAAAGGCGTTTATTGCCGGCGAAGGGATAATATAGACGGCAGGAGTGGGGATTCCGGCTGTGATCGCGAGGTTTTCTACAATACGATAGAGTTCCGGCGAATCACTTTTGTTAATTTGCACGGCGGAATTGGCGGATAAGGCAATTTTGTCCCCGGCGTAGTAGCCGGTAAGAGAAGAAATGATTGAAATAATAATGGCAATTGGGAAAATTGCTGTTCCGCCTCCCTGGGTTTGATCAATGATGAAACCGAGGAGAAGGATGAACACTATAAAAAAGATAATCAATACCGCTGATCGGCGTTTATTGGAAGAGATGGAAGTGTAAACTGTCATAATAGTTATTAATTTTCAATTATCAATTCCCAATTTTCAAACAATTATCAATTATTTAATTGTCAAAAGTTGCGCGTTTTGGAAAATTGAAATTTGAAAATTAATTGATAATTGGTCATTGAAAATTGATAATTTTAAATTTTAAAATCCTGTGGATTTTAAAATTTAACTTGTGGTACCTCTTTTTCCGCCACGTCGTCTAATTCAAAGAAAGCACGCTGTTTGAAATTGAAAGTGGAGGCGATAAAATTGCCTGGAAATACTTGCATTGCGGAGTTCATATCGCGTACATTGCCATTGTAGAAACGACGGGAGGCTTGGATTTTGTTTTCCGTGTCGGAAAGTTCGCGCTGTAGCTCAAGAAAATTCGTATTGGCTTTCAGGTCCGGGTAGTTTTCCGCAACGGCAAAAAGCGATTTTAGGGTACCGGTTAGGGCGTTTTCCGCTTTTGCTTGGTCTTCCTGGCTTCCACTTTGCATAGCCTTTGTTCTGGCTTCAGTAACGGCCGTGAGAACACCGCTTTCGTGCGCCACGTAGCCCTTGACGGTTTCAATCAGATTGGGAATAAGATCGTGGCGACGTTTCAGTTGAACGTCAATATCCGACCAGGCTTCGTCGGTGTTGTTTTTAAGACGGATAAAACCGTTATAGGTTATTACAACCCAAAGAACGATAGCGACGACGATTACCAGGAGGATTAGCAACAACATATGTTTGTATAAGGATAATGTCTATAATGTATACCGTTTTTGCAAAGGAGCAAGGAGTTGCTAATTTCTAATTTGCAATTTCTAATTTTTTCGGCATTGGGGACTGACGTAAATAACCTGTTCATATTTTGTTTAAGTACGCTTAAGAATAAGATTACTATGATTGAACAACGTAAAGTTGCGTGACCACGTGGTTTTACGCGATGGTCGTCTAAAGGTATCAGGTACTTTTTTACCGGATAAAAAAGTACCTGATACCTTTCGTTCTGTGCTACAATAATCCAGAATACAAATACGTATGTTAAGAACTTTTAAATCGGTCTTCCCTGGTATCCTGACTGTTGTTTTATTTATGGGTTGGTTTAGTCTTGCCACGCCGAAGCTTTTTGCGGAGGAGGGGGTTGCTTCATCACAAGAGACCAGTACCACTCCCGAAGTGGACCCGTTGGCCACTTCGGGAGTGGTACTGGGTGAAGCAACTCCCGCTTCAACACCGACACCCACTTCTGATCCAACACCAACACCAAATTCAACACCGCTACCCACTCCCGATCCCACGCCCGCTGTCACTCCCCCAATTACCCCTGTTCCTAATCCCAGTCCCACGGCTACACCGGAGGGAACTGATCCCGAGAACGAAAAACCAAATATCACCAAGACGGAAGAAGATACGGATACGGGGAAACTAGTCACTCTTTCCGCGCCGGACGAGACGGTAAATAATCAAAACGTCGTCACCGGCACCGAGATCCCCGAGATCTACAAAGTCGGTCAAGAAGGAAGAATCCAAATCAAGTGGAAAAACAACAACGATCAGGCAATGCAATTCAAGGCCGAAGATAAAAACAACAACGGCAAGCTTGATTACGTCGAGTGGACCGTTCCTCATCTCTCCACCCAAGTCTTTGAAATCATCTACATCAGCAAAGCCTTCCAATTAGACGAGAACAAAGAAATAATCAGTGACATCTACGATAAGGTAAAGACCCAAGATAACAACTGGGCAACAGTAAAAGATGGCCAATCTGTCCGTGTAACCTTCCAACAAGTATTGGATAATACGAAAGATATCACGATTCACGCCAGACCAAAACAGAATCCTTTACTTTCTCTTTTTCAAGCCAAACCAAAAATCGAAGTTTATCCTGTTTATTCCACCACCCCTGAGACATCGGGGGTCCAAGCGTCCGAACCAATCGCCACGTTTCAAAGTATCGACAAAGAAAACACTTATCAAATCCTTCTCAAAGACTTAAAGACCCCTACCGATCAGTTTGATCTAAGAGTTATCAATGGCGACATTGATTTTGATTACATCGTAGATCCAGTAGGCTGGCTGACAAACTGGACTCACAGAAAGAAGATCACCATTGCCAACACCAATGTGGATGCGGATTTAACGGATTTTCCGGCACTGGTGAGCATTACTGCTGATGCGGATTTGGCAACCGCACTGGCAACTGGCTACGACATCAGGTTCACGGATTCCGGCGGAAGCACTTTGCTTTCCTACGAACGAGAATCTTGGTCAGGAGGCGCAGGCGCCAGCGCCACAGGAATCTTCTGGGTCAAAGTGCCAACCATCGACGACACCGTGGACACCGACATTTATGTGTACTACGGCAAAAGTGACGCCGTCGACGGCCAATCGGCCGTCAATGTGTGGGATAGCAATTACAAAGGCGTGTGGCACATGGACGACGGGGCAGACACAAGCCACATTAACGATTCGACTTCCAATGGAAAAACCGGAACAAAGGAGGGGGCAGCAACACCTTCGCAAACAACAGGATTGATCGGAAAGGCACAAAGCTTTGCCGCGCAACAAATCTCCACATCGAATATCGGGGTTTCTACGGTCGCTGGCGATAAAACAACGGTAGATTTTTGGATGAAGTGGGACGGAACGGACGAAGTGATGCCGTTCGGATTCGCGGCCTACGACCTGTATATGCATTTATCCGGCATAGGATTCAATTCCGCGCAAGGCGATGTATATGGCATCCCGACGACCGGATTCTCCGGGAACTGGAAGCACATAACGGCTGTGTTTTTTAACGGAGCATACACGGGGAATACGAAGATCTATGTCAACGGAGTCTCCCAAACACTGACGCAGCTGTTTGGAGGCGCAGGAAGCGCGACCGTCAGCGTCAATCCTATGATCAGTGGCTGGGGATATAATTCGGGGTATAAATTTTCCGGATTATTGGATGACGTGAGAATATCGAATCTTGAGCGCTCTGCGGAGTGGATTAAGTTTGAATATTATAATCAAAGCTCGGCAAATGCAGAACTTACTTTTGCAAGCCAAGAAAACAATGTAAGCTGGTTGGCTGGCTGGAGCAATAGAAAGAAAATCACTATTGATCATACTAAAGTTGGTGGAGGCACTGAAACCCAAACCAACTTCCCGGTTCTTATTTCCCTCACAGGCTTATCCGGCATCAATGCCAATGGCACCGACATCAGATTCACTGCTGATGATGGTGGAACATATCTTGCCCGCGAAATTGAAAGTTATTCCGCCGGCGCCCTTACCGCCTGGGTGAAAATTCCAACATTATCCCACACCGCAGACACCGTGATTTATATGTACTATGGCAATAGTAGCGCTACCGAGCCCGCCGCCAATTCCACGTATGGAAGCCAAAATGTGTGGGACAGCAGTTTTAAAGGCGTGTGGCATTTGAAGGAAGCAACAGGAGTAAACAATGCCGACTCAACCAGCAACGCCAACACAGGAACGCCAACGAATGGTCCAGTGCAAGCCACAGGGAAAGTTGATGGCTCATTGAGCTTTGATGGGGGGGATGATTATGTAAATGTAGGAACTATTATTAATGTCGGCAACACGTTTAGCGTCGATGCTTGGTTCAACGCCAATGAAGTAAAGACAGCCGGTTTAGTTTCAGTAATTGATTCAGGTGGGGACGGTCACTATGGCATTTGGACGAGAAACGACGGCACTGTTGAACTAATACTAGACTGGTCGACTGGATGGACAAGTGTATCAACCACATATAGCACAAACAATTGGATACATATTATTGGCACATTTGATGGTACAACACTTCGTCTTTACAAAAATGGAATACTAGCGATTTCAAATACACCATCTGGTACTCCGATAAATGCTTCCAACAACTTAGTAATTGGAGCGATAACGGCAGCGAGCTTTCCATTCAACGGTCTCCTCGATGACACTCGCGTTTCCTCCACCGCTCGCTCCGCAGGTTGGATTGCTACCGAGTATGCCAACCAAAACTCTCCGGGGACTTTTTATGCAACCGATGATACCGGCGGAACCAGCAACAACATTGTTTGGACAGATGGTTCGGGAGACAACTTGTGGAGCACCGCCGGCAACTGGCAAGGCGGAGTAGTCCCAACCGCCAGTGACACCGCGGTGTTTAATTCCTCTGCCACCGGAAACGTCACCATAGACACAAATGCCAGCGTCAAAGGCATCAACATTGCCAGCGGTTACACCGGAACTATCACGCAATCTGCAAGTTACACCGTCACTATAGGAACCAGCGGTTTTACCCAAGCCGACGGCGTGTTTTCCGCCGGAGCCGGAGCCTTCACCGTGTCCGGCAATTGGGCGCACTCCGCAGGAACATTTACCGCCAACTCCGGCACGGTCACGCTCAATGGCACCGCTCAAACCATCTCCGGCAGCACCACTTTCTACAACCTCACCAAGTCCGTAGCCTCTGCCGACACCCTCACATTTACCGCAGGAACAACACAGACAATTACCAACACCCTCACTCTCAACGGCGCCAGCGGACAACTGCTCTCGCTTCGTTCTTCCTCAACGCCAACGCAATGGAGCATCGATCCCCAAGGCACGAAATCATTCTCCTACCTGGATATCCAAGACTCCAATAATATTAACGCCGTCAAAGCCAACGCTGGTTCCACCTCCATCTCTTCCGGTAACAATACCAACTGGTTCTTTGATGACACACTTCCGACAATCCAATCCGTCTCTTCCGATAAAGCCAATAACACATACACGACCGGTACCGTCATCGATATCGACCTCACGTTCTCCGAACCCGTTACCTTAACCGGTACCGGCACGATCACCCTCGAAACAGGGACAACAGATCAAACCTGCGATTTTCAAGTTACCGACTCCGCTACAACAACCTGCAACTATACCGTGCAAACAGGAGACACCAGCAGTGATCTCACTGTTAAAACAGTGGAAGGAACAATCAAAGATTCAGCAGAGAATCAAATGACCAATTTTGTGCCCGCCTCCAACCTCGCCGTAAACAAACAAATTGTAATCGATACTTTCCCCACCGCACCCTCTAATCTAACCGCCACCGTTCTTTCTTCTTCTTCCATTAAGTGGGACTGGACGGATAACAGCAGTAACGAAGCCGGTTTTAAGTTGTACTCCTCCACAGGGACGCTTCTTGCGACCGTTTCTACAGGGGTAACCACATATACCGAGACAACGCTCACGGAAAACACCACATACAATCGCAAAGTCGTTTCATACAACAACGCCGGCAATTCTGCTTATTCTTCCACCGTTTCCGCGCTCACCAAACTAAACGCGCCATCGCTACTTTCCGGTCTCGCCATCTCTTCTACCAGTATTACCTGGAGCTGGACAGACAACAGTGGTGATGAAACAGGGTTCAAATTGTATGATGAAAATAATGATTTGGTTGCTACGATTTCGACAGTCAATCGAACATACTACACCGAAACAAGTCTCACCAAAGGAACCAGTTACACCCGCAAGGTTGCTTCCTATAACGATGATGGCACGTCAAGTTATTCCAACACCGTCACCGTCCAAACCCTCGCCCTCGCTCCCGCTTCACCAAAGCTTTTCACACCTGTTCCCGGCGCAGAGTTGGACACGCTCACGCCGACCTTCTCCTTTGGCCGTGTCTCCACCCTAGACGGCATCAAGTCGTACACCCTGCTAATCTACACAGAAGGAAGCACAACTAAGTCATACACGATTACTGATCTCCCTGATGGTTCCGTCGTCAACAACTCCGACTACACCGCCGAAGGTAATCAAGATTCCATAACCATCACCCTGAAAACAGAAGCCGGTCTTGTCAAAGGTCCCCACACATGGAAGGTGCGGGCCACGGACAACAACAACGCAACGGGAGACTCCGACTTCGCTTCCTTCACCATTGTCCTTACCGAAACCACCGCCGTCATCTCTCAACCCACTCCCACCGCGACCAGCAGTCCCGCTCCGTTGGAAGAACTGGCCGTTAAACCTCTTACTCCCGCCGAAGTAACCAAGCAGTACCAAGCAGGGAAGACTCCCTCCCGTACCAGTCCCTCACTCTGGCTTGATAACCTGGAGAAACAAGCGCAGATCAGAGCGGATAAGCAAACGGAGAATATGGATCAGCTGTTAAGCAAGTTTATTCCATTTGAGAAGATCCAAGCTTTTAATAACCGCCTGCAAGCCTTTATGCAAAGTCTCCAACAAAAATTAGCCAGTTTCTTTAATACAATGAAGAATCAAATAATCGCCTTCTTCACTAACACAACGCCTTCCAGTGTTCAACGTTTCTTCGCTTTCCTTTCTTCCTTCTTCCAAAACACAAGCAATTGGTGGGCGGAGCTGATGCAACAGGGCCGAGCGAACAGACTGGCGCTCGCGGAACAGGGAACAAACATCTTTGTCGTTTCGTTTAATCCCGTGAACAAAGTGGTGTCAAGTATGCAAGCGGGTGTGTTTAACATTATTGAGAAGTTCCAAGGCATCAACACGCCCAAAGATGCCATCCTTGCCGATATCACGGCCAACCAGACCGCGCTTAAGCAATCTACCAATCGTCTGGTCGAAGGTACCGTCGATTTCTTCGGCCGACAGTTTAACGCGACGAAGAAAATCGCCATCTCCCTCTTCGCGGGGGCGCACACCACGTTCCGTTATAAGGTTTTGGCGGGAACGGGCGTAATTATAAGGAATACCGGTACTTGGCTTCACAATCTAATGAGTCAAGGCCGAGAGAACCGATTGGCGCTGGCGGGGAGTGGAACGAAGGTAGTAAACACCATCATTGATCCTGTACAGAGAGTGAGAAAAGCCGCCTGGCTTGGTTCCATTCAAGCATTGGAAGTTCTGGAAGGCAAAGACCAACTGAAACTCGCCATCGCCGACGTCCATCTTTCTGAGATACTAAACAACGAAGCCACGCTTAATTGGTCCACCAATCGTGTGACTTACGCCAAAGTCAACTACGGCGAATCCCTGATGTATGGCGAAGAAGTATTTATCAACGACTATCAAAATAAACAAACAATAAAGTTGCCAAACCTAAAACCCAACACGAAGTATTATTTCGAGATTATTGTTACCGATCTGCAAAAAGAACAAGCGTACGACGCGTATTATAGTTTTGTGACGAAAGAGTAGACGGACTGCCAGGGTCGGATATCGGGTCGGACTGCTGTAGCGGTCCGACCCGCATTGGTCGGCGACACGTTGCCGCCAATCAAGGTCGGACCGCTCGGCAGTCCGACCTTACGCAGACGGGTCCGACCCTGAACCCAACGTGGTTCAGGGGTCCGACCTTAATGCGTCGTCTAATTCAGTCCCCTAAATGACGATTTTAGAAATTAGATATTAGTAATTGGAAATTTTTAAAACGATATGATTTTGTCATATCTGCTATTTAGCGTTATACTATCTTTATCAAAAAACAAACTAACATTTCGTAACACATGTCCCTATTTTCCAGAAAAGAATCTTATATCGGTTTAGATATTGGTACGTCTTCAATAAAGATTGTTGAATTGAAGCGAGAGGGGAAGGATCAAATAAGATTAGTTACCTATGCGTCCGCGAAGAGCGCGGAGTCTTTGGCGAGTGATCAAAACAATTCAGCCGTCGCGCATGTTGCGACAATCGCGCACGAGATATTACGGCGCGCGGGGGTGACTTCTTCGGAAGTGGTAGCCGCGCTTCCCAGTTTGTCTGTTTTTTCTGCTGTACTTTCTCTCCCTGATATGAGTGAACGTGATTTGGAAAAGGCGGTTGTTTTGGCGGCCAAAAATTATGTACCATCGCCATTAAAGGATGTTGTTTTGGGTTGGACGGTGATGAAGGAGGGTATTTCGTCAAAACCGGCATTGCCTGTGGATAAATCCAATAATCAGATGCAGTCGGTTGTAGGTGCCGTGGGAAAATTTGTTGATTTGAAAAAAAATGAAAATTCGGGCCAAGAGAAGCAAATTGTTCCGGTTGTTCCCGAAGATAGCGCCGAATTGAAAGTGCGTCGCCCTCTTGCGAAGAAAAACTCGGAAATATTTTTGACGGCTGCTCCCAAGGAATTGGTGCAACGCTATTCGGCGGTGATTGATCGATTGAATTTGAGCTTGGTTGCGTTGGAAGTCGAATCTTTTCCACTTTCACGTTCTCTTTTGGGGAACGCGAAGGAACCGGCGTTATTGGTGGATATTGGCGATTTGGCGACAAATTTTTCGATTGTGGATAACGGTTATTTGCGCATCAACCAGAGTGTCGATATTGGCGGAGCCGTATTAACCAAGGCTGTTGTCTCAAAATTTGGTGTTTCGTTGGAAGTGGCGGAAGCGCGCAAGTTTTCCTTTGGTTTAACTTCGGAAAAAGATAATGAAAGTACGGCAATGGCTTTAAAACCGGTAGTAAAAGATATTATTGATCGAAGTATTAATCTAAAACGTATTTTTGAAAGAAAAAGCAATAAGGTTGTTGGTCGCGTGGTATTGATTGGCGGGGGGGCGAACCTAAAAGGTCTTGCGCAATTTTGGCAAGAAACATCGGGGATGTTTACCGAGGTGGGAAATCCATGGAAAGGCGTGCGGGTTCCGCTCACTTTAACTAATAAGTTAATTGCAAACGGGCCTTCTTTCGCGGTGGCGGTTGGTTTGGCATTGCGCGAATTGGAACTTGGGGACTGACGTAAATAAACTATCCATCTTATGTCCACTACATCTCTGACTACAATTACTACTCAATCACAAAATCTCTCACCGTACTTACAGTACGCCTCAAGATTTTGTTCAATCGTAGTAACCGTATTCAGAGCGTATTGAACAGAATATGGACAGGTTATTTACGTCAGTCCCCAAAGCGAGTAAAATAGAATAAGTTATTCACAGGAGAGATATACACACTAAACAAAACACTACAATGCCGAAAATAAATCTAGCTCAAGAAACAATGCGAAACCAAGCCATTGCGCGACGACGCAAGGTTGTGTATTTATTTTCGATTGTCGTCTTGGTGATTGTTGGTGCGTTTTATTTTGGCGTTTTGTTGCTAACAAAAAATTCTGAGGGAAAAGTGGCCGAAGTTGATAAACGTATCAAGGGTTTGGAACAACAAATTAAATCGCGCGAAGTCTCGGCAAAACAGATCAAGGCGTTTAGTATGCGTTTAGTTAATGTGGAGAGTCTTCTGAAAAACCATACGCGCTGGTCAACGACTTTGAGTGAGCTGGAGCGCCTAGTTTTGCCATCTGTTAGCATCCTTGGATTAAATGGCGGTGCGGATACCAAAGAGATCACGATGGATGTTTCGGCGCCAACAATCGAAACCGCGGCCGATCTTGTCGTGTCGCTAGAATCGGAGGCAAAAAATAATGAAACATTTTTCAGTAACGTTATTGCGTCATCATTGGGTTCGAGTAGTTCGAGCAGTTCAACGCCTAACGCAAGTACTGTTTTTGCTACAAAGCTTAAGTTTATAGTTAAACCGGAAGGGTTTCTTGATAAGAACATTTCCGTTTCTTCAGCCGAGTCTCCGGCTGTGGCGACGCCCGTTAATCCATTAATTCCCTAATCTTATGGCACGCGCAACAACTGGTCTTTCTTACCTAACATTTGGTGTTGTAGTTTTGGGCTCATTAGTCTTTGGTGTTTTCGTCTTAATTCCGCAATTTGGACAATACAATTCGGCAAACGCGCAATTGGCACAGGCGTTAACGCAAGAACAAAATAACCAAGCCTTCTTGGATAATTTGGATCTGCGAACTGAAGAGTTGAAAAAATATAGTGCTGATGCGAAAGCGCTTAGTGTGGTTTTGCCGGATAGATTTATGCAGAGCAGTTTTTGGGTAAATATTAATGATTTGGCCATAAAGGCGGGAGTAGTGGTAAACACGATAAGTGATTCAAAAAAAGAAGCTGTTCCGCAAAGTAATACAAATCAACCAGTGGTGACCGCAAAATCCGTGTTGGCGAGTGACGGCACTCCGGTTGTTCAGGAAAATATTGTTTCGTCTCCAACCTCGAGATTGGAAAAATGGGTGACGTCTATTCAGGTTAAAGGTAACTATTCGCAGATTAGGGCGTTTATCAAGAATTTAGAGAGTTCTCTTATTCTTTCGGATTTGAAGGAGCTTAAGTTGTCTCCGGGAGCGTCTTCCGATAAAAGTACCGTAGTGGATATGCTTTCGGCCGACATGACGATTCGAACATATGTTCAACCTTAGTTCATAATACCGATACCATGAATTCACAAAATATCAGAGTTGTCGCTTATAGTGCAGTGGGGGTATTAGTATTAGTGCTTGTTGGTATTGTTAGTTACATTTATTTATCCGGCCGACAGCCGGCGGGTTTACAGCAGGTTGCGCGTTTAAATGTGGGCGGTGTTTCGTCGAATGAGGCTAATAGTCCCTTTAATGTCGCGGTGTTAAACAGTGGTGCGTATAAAGCGCTGGATAAGTCCTTGCTTGATGCGGATAAGTTGCCCGTAAAAGTGCCGGAAAACAGAGGTAAAGCCAATCTTTTTGGAATATAGTTTTAATGAGAGGAGAATGAGTGAAGAAATATTCAGGGCGGTAACGCTTGAGTAATTTGCGATTTTTAAAAAATATGGCTCAATATAATCAAGGTTCAATCGAAGATGTCTTAGAAGAATGGGGTTTTCTTGCGACTGATCAAAAAGAAACACTTAGGGATACGGCGATTAAAAGTGGTCGCACGATCGATGAGATTTTGTTGAGTGAAAGAGTTGTTCCCGAAGAGCAGTTTTATCGTGCCAAAGGAAAAGTACTTGGTATTCCATACATCAATTTGGCAGATTTAGAGATACAACCGGACGCCGTTTCAGTTATTGCCGCGGATGTGGCAAAGAATTATAATTTTTTAGCTTTTGCTAAAGACGGGACGACATTGCATGTGGCAATGGCCCAACCGGACGACTTTCAGGCGTTGGAAGCATTAAAATTTCTAACAAAAAATACGGGCTTAAAAACGGAAATTCATATCGCTTCGGCCACATCTGTTTTGGACGCGCTTTCAAAGATTTCCGGTGGCTTGACCGGGGAAGTGCAGAGCGCGATCAGAGAGTTTAATGAGGAATTGGAAGATGTTCGAAAGGATGTAAGGGGCGGTGACAGAGATGTGGAAAAAATAGTCGGCGAAGCGCCCGTTACAAAAGCGGTGGCGGTTATTTTACGCCACGGCATTGAAGGAAAGGCGTCGGATGTACACATTGAACCAAGCGCGGAAAATTTGCGCGTCAGATTTCGTGTTGATGGGTTGCTATATACGAGCCTTCTTTTGCCGTTAAAACTGCATAATCCGTTAACATCGCGTATTAAAATTTTAAGTAATTTAAAAATAGACGAACAGAGATTGCCACAAGACGGTCGGTTTTCCACAAGCGCCGGTGGGCATGAATATGACATCCGTGTCTCTATTTTGCCAACGGTCTACGGTGAAAAAATTGTTTTACGTATTTTGGACAAATCGCAAGGGGCGGTACCGTTTGAAAAACTTGGTTATACCGGTGTGCGCTTGGAACACTTCAAAGCATCTTTAGCTAAGCCACACGGATTAATATTGATCACCGGCCCAACCGGTTCTGGAAAATCAACAACGTTATACACAGCTATTGATAGCATCTGTGATTCAACTCTTAATGTTGTTACTCTCGAAGATCCTGTTGAATATCGTATCGCGGGCACCAATCAGTCACAAATTAATTCGGATATTAATTTTTCTTTTGCTAATGGTTTACGAAGTATTTTGCGTCAAGATCCCGATATAATTATGGTTGGAGAAATTCGTGACAAAGAAACGGCCGAATTGGCGGTACATGCCGCGTTAACCGGTCATTTGGTGTTGTCTACGTTGCATACCAATGACGCAATCGGCGCAATTCCGCGCTTGATCGACATGGGACTTGAACCGTTTTTGTTGGCTGCCGTGTTTCGCGTGGTTGGCGCGCAACGTTTGGTTAGACGTCTTTGTGAAGCGTGTAAAAAAGAAGTTCCCATTCCAATGGAATTTCGTGATATAATAACCAATGTAATCGCAACTGTTCCTGATTCAGAAAAAACGGAAGCAAATCAGAAAGATCCTAAGGTTCTTTATGAAGCCGAGGGATGTAAGGATTGTGGTGGCAAGGGCACGAGCGGGCGTATCGCTGTCGTGGAAGTTATCCCAATTACAGAGGATTTAAGGCAGGCGATGATGTTGCGTAAATCGCAAGCGGATATGTATAAGATTGTTGTAAAGGAAAGAATTCTTTCAATGCGTCAAGACGGTTTTCTTAAAGCGTTACTCGGAGTAGTATCATTAAGAGAGGTTCTCGAAGTTACGTCAGAGGATTAGTAAGTGTAAAATTTTTTATCATTAGCAAACCATCTGATTATGGATCCAGCCAAAGCAAAAATATTACTAGTTGAAGATGATACGTTCATTTCGGGCATGTACCAAACAAAACTTTCGATGCTTGGCTATTCAGTGCGGGTTGCTTCTGACGGTGAAGCAGGGTGGGCAGAGTTGCAAAAAGAGGCACCGAATATTGTTTTGCTGGATATTGTTCTTCCCAAAAAAGATGGCTTTGAGATTCTTAGTGAAATCAGAGCAAGCGCGACTTTAAAGAATTTGCCGGTAATTTTATTAACAAACCTTGGTCAAAAACCGGACGTTCAGAAAGGTTTGGAATTAGGCGCCGATGACTATATTATTAAGGCGCATTTCACGCCAACTGAAGTTGTGGAAAAGATTGAAAAAATGTTAGCCAAAAAAATAGCCTGAAGTAGTAGCAGATTTAATAACATAAAAAAATGATCGGACGAACACCGGAAAATCTTCTTAAAGACCTTTTCGAGCATGTAATTAGTCGTAATGCGTCTGATTTGCACTTGTCGGTGGGGAGACCGCCCGTAATTCGTATCGATGGGAAACTTTTTTCGGTTCCGGAGGTTGGTGTGTTAACAAAAATTGATTTAAATGAGGTGTTTAAGGCGATTGGTGGAGAAGAAAGGGCCAAGAAATTTGATCAAGGTCAACAAGAGGTGGATTTTGCCTTTGCGCATGAAAGCGGTTTCCGCTTCCGTGTTAATGTCTATTTAACTTCTCAGGCGATAACAATCGCCATGCGGACAATTCCTCGCGACATTCGTACCTTGGATGAATTAAGTCTTCCGCACGAATTAGAGCAGTTTGCAAAACCGTCGCAAGGTTTTGTTTTAATTACCGGCCCAACTGGACACGGAAAAACAACTACCATGACGGCGATTGTGAATATAATTAATCGATCGAAAGTTGCTCATGTTATTACTATTGAAGATCCTGTGGAATATGTTTACGTGGAAGATAAATGCCTGATTCATCAACGGGAAATTGGTCGTGATACCGAATCATTCTCGCAGGCGCTGAAAATGGCTTTTCGTGAAGACCCGAATGTCGTAGTGGTTGGTGAAATGCGTGATTTGGATAGCATTGCTACGGCTTTAACTATCGCGGAAACCGGTCACATGGTGTTTGCCACTTTGCACACCAACAATTCCGCGCAAACCATCGACCGTATCGTTGATGTTTTTCCTGTCGGGCAACAGGCCCAAATTAGAACGCAGTTGGCGGGAACATTAACAGGGATTGTTTCACAGCGGTTAGTGCCGGCCAAGAACGGTGGTCGCTTACCGGCAGTTGAATTGCTTTTGGCCACACCAGCCGTTCGAAACTTAATTCGTGAGGGTGAAACGGCGCAAATTCCAGGGGTAATTCAAACTAGCGCCTCCCAAGGGATGATTCCTTTGGAAAGATCACTTAAATCGTTGGTTGATCAGAACCTTGTAACAGTAGAGGAAGCAATGGTTTTTGCTTCCGACCCGTCGCTTCTTGGGTATAGCGATTTTGCGATGGGCAGTTCTATGGTATAATTTAGTCACACAAATAAACACACATGGCGGACTATCAATATCGCGTACGTAATCGGCAGGGAAACATTTCACGGGGTGTTATTAAAGCATCATCGGAAGAAGAGGCTGTTGAGATGTTGGGACAACACGGGCTCGTGCCGATTGAAATCCGTGATTCTAAAGATACATCTTTTTTCAGCAAAGAATTAACACTCAAAAACGTATCGGTGCGCGATCGCGCGATATTCTCGCGTCAATTGGCGACGATGATTTCTTCCGGTATTCCTATTTTACAGGCCCTGCGTATTCTGGTTTCTCAAACGGAAAATTCCAAGCTCGCCGATATTTTGAGAGAAGCTACATACGATATTGAAGGCGGGGAATCGTTGAGCAATGCGTTAGAAAAATATCCGCACCAATTTTCTGAATTCTTTATTAGTATGGTACGCAGTGGCGAGCAAAGTGGACGCGTGGCGGAGGCGTTGGAACGATTGGCAGACAACGAGGAAAGGAACTATTCCCTTATTAGCAAAGTGAGAGGCGCTCTGATTTATCCCGCCTTCGTTATTTCCGCCATGCTGGTAATGGGTCTATTGATGGTGGTGTTTGTTATTCCGCAATTAACGGGGCTGTTTGATCAGTCGGATGTTGAATTGCCGTTTATCACAAAAGTATTGATGGGAAGTTCCACGGTCATTGGGACTTATTGGTGGTTTATTCTGCTTTTTATAATCGTTGCAGGTGTTTTAATTTCGTTCTATGTGCGTACAACGGAGGGTAGGTATAATATGCACGCGATAATGTTGCGATTGCCAATTGCCGGTCGGTTACTTCAGAAAATGTACCTCGCGCAGTTTACCGGAGCGATGGAAGTGCTGGTGAAAAGTGAAATTCCCGTGGTGCAGGCCTTGATGGTGGCGCGTGATATCATGGGTAATAAAATTTATCGTCAAATCATTGACGAAACGGCCGAAGAGGTTAAAAACGGTTCAACCATTTCTTCTGCTTTTGAAAAATATCCGGAAATTCCAATGATGGTTTCGCAGATGATCAGTGTTGGTGAGCGTAGCGGTGAATTGGGCAAGTCTTTAAGTTCCGTGAATCGTTTTTATCAAAGAGAAGTGAACGATGCTGTGCAAAACATAACGCAATTAATTGAACCGGTTGTTATCGTAGTTCTTGGTGTTGGTGTGGCCGTAATGATTATGGCGGTGTTGATGCCAATTTATCAGTTGGTAAATGTGATACAATGAGGGTAGCTTTTAGGTTAATTTTGAACTTAGAAGCAAGATGGGCCTTGAAGAATAACTGGTTTATTTACGCCCAAAATTACCAATGTCCAATTACCAATTTCCAATGAAATTTCAAATTCCAAAAACGTCGTCTTTGCGCCTGCCGGCCGTAGCTTTAGCGAAGGCTGGAGCCAATCTCCTGAACTTTCGTATTGAAAACATTACTATTTTATCGAGAGGAGGTGATCGCGTGTGAAAAAGTTAAATAACAAAGGTTTTACCCTCATCGAATTGTTGGTTGTTATTGCGATCATCGGATTGCTAGCATCAATGGTTTTGGTGGCGGTATCAACAGCAAGAGCAAAGGCGAAGGATGCCCGCGTTAAAGCTGATGTTCAACAAATTAGGGTTCTTGCGGAAGCTTCGGCGAGTGATTCTGGTTCTTACTCAGACACGACTAGTTGGCCTACAGCAGCACAAACATCTTACGGAACACTTTCTGGTGATATTGGATCTCAAGGAGGTACGGTTACAAAAAATGTTAATGGAACAACCTCGTTCTGTATTAGTTCAACTTTGCCATCTGATAGTACTAAGAGTTTTTGTTTGGCGACTACAGGCAAAACTGGTACCGTTGCGTGTGGAACAGGAGATTGTCCGTAAAGATACAAATGGAAAAAAACAACGCGGAAAATCCCGCGTTGTTTTGTATTGTAGTTTTCCCCGACTTCGTGCCTACTCTCTGTTTAGTTCCCGACTTCGGAGGTGTTTGACATAACAATAAAATATGATTTATTAATCAGCTTGCATTGGCCAATTATGTGATTTTCAACATATGAAAAAACGCACTAACGCGACGTTTTTTTCACTTTTTTGTCTTTGACAAATTCTAAAATATTTAACTTAATAATTAGCTTATACTAGCTAATTATTTTTGATTTACACCAGTAAAAAACTTTTTTCAAAGGATTGCAAAAAATTGTTTTATTTTCGTACATGAGTGTTTATAAAGAAACGCACTAAACCTCCGAACTCAGGACAAATGGAAAAAAACAACGCGGAAAATCCCGCGTTGTTTTGTATTGTAGTTTTCCCCGACTTCGTGCCTACTCTCTGTTTAGTTTATAGGTGGGTTTGTGTTGATTTTTTTTCTAGTGATGCCGTAACAAATATTAAGACGATAATGTAAAAGATAATTATTCGGGAGAACCATAGCGCAAGGTTGCTAAACGATGGGACAAACAGCGCAAGTAATTGTAATGGCAGGATTGTAAATAACGCGAGATAAAAAATTTGTCGGGCATATAAATTAAATTTGATAAACAATTTTTCATACAAAATATCCATCGTAAACAGCGAAAGAAAGATGTGCAGAATAAAAATTATTTGATAAAAGAACCGTAAATTATTCATTGATGATTTTAAGAGCAAGACCGTTGTTACACTTATGGTTAAAAATAAGGCCATTAGAAACAGTCTTGGAATTGTTAATTTATGCTTTAAGGTAATGAGGAAAGAAAGAGAAATAAACGCGATAAAGGTAAGCGGTGCGTCTAAAATGAAACTGCTAAAAGTCACTTCTCGAAAATAGTAGGCGGGTATAATGTTTGTAGCGATATCGGTATCGATTAAGCTTGTAGTTCCCAAAAGTGATGAGCTCAAGAACGAAAAAGGGGAGTGCCAAAGATAGGGATCGGTTAGAAAAAATACAGCAATAGCAATTATTGCTAGAATAATCATGTTTTTGAATGAGTGATAATACCAGATCAGAACGGGTATAAATACGGCCAGCATTAGGGTCATATGGATTCTCGAAGCAAGTGCTAGCCCAATGCAAACACCAATGAATAAGGTGTCTAATGGGAGTGTTTTTCTTTCTTTAACGTGATAAAGCGTGATAATCCAGGCTAATCCAAGCAATTTAGCGGTGATTATATCGGAAGGGTTGGTGAAAAGCGCATAGTCGCTACCCAGTAAAATTGCAATCCAAACAAGCCACCAGAGATTGTTTCTGTATATTTTAAAAACATAGAAAAGGATAAAAAACGTCGCAAAAGAGTCTATAATTACACACGCTAAGCGAATACTGCGCAGTGGTGAAAACAGATTTGAAGGAAAAAGATTTGATACCAACAAAGGAAATGTTCCCGGGTGCGTGGAATGGATACTCGGATTAAAGTCGAAACTATGCGTCCGCAGGTCGTTTACTAGTTGGATTTTCTTTCCAACCCAGTAGCCCCCGTCAGCAATACCTGCGGTATTCCAAAGAAAAAGAGAAATTAAAAATATAGCCAGAAAGATGATGGGAAAGCAACGAATGGGGTTTATTTGGCTAATTTTGTACATTAGGGCTTATTTTGTGGATTTATTATTTTATTTAGCTAGTAAAGTGTAAGGTACAGATTTTGGTTATGAACCGCAACTATAGGTTGTATTGTGTGCTATAATTAAAAAAGTGATTAATGGGGGGATAATTCTTATTAGCGAATCTAAATGAAAATAAATACACAGAAAAACAAAAAAGGGTTTACGATGATAGAGTTGTTGGTTGTAATATCGGTGATTGCTTTACTTGTCGCCCTCGTGCTTGTTGCAGTCTCAATGGCTAGGGTGAAGGCAAATAATTCTCGGATTAAGGGCGATATGGACCAGTTGCGGAAGCAAGCAGAAGTGATATACGTAGCAAATGGAATGACAACATATTGTAAGGGCGTAGTTGCGGGGGATTGTTTTAGTAATGGTCAGAACCCTCAGGTAATTTTGCTTCGTGATGATATTGTGAAAAGAAGTTATGCTGCAGCTTATCCAAATCTGATCGCAAATGATATTGGATATTGCATTTCATCAAAAATGGCAAATAATAATAGGCTTTGTTATGATTCTTCGGGCAAACAAACGACGGGTATGTGTTCGGGCATCGTGTGCCAATAATGTTGGTAGTAATTGTTGGGGTTGCCCTTATCATTGGTAGTTTTTTGACGGTCGCTTCGGAAGACCCGGATGGGTTTGATTGGTTGACGCGAAAACGGTCGAAATGCATGGAATGTGGGCATGTTTTGGATTTTTATGATCTTTTTCCGGTTTTTAGTTACTTGTGGTTGAAGGGAAAATGTCGCTATTGTGGAAAACTTATTGCTCCATATCATTTGATCACCGAATTAACGACTGTTTTCGTTTTTGTATTAGCTTATTTAGTTACTCCGAAACCGCTACAAATAGGTTTTGTTTTTTTGTTAGTGATGCTGACACTATTATTGGTGCTTACTTTAACAGATCTGAAGTTTTGGACGCTACCGGATATCTTCGTCGGTCTATTGGCGCTTGTTGGTATTATTCGCGCCATAGTTATACACAGGCCGGATATAAAAGACTGTCTGGCGGGTGCGGTTGTGGGTTTTTTGTTGCTCGGTGGTATTCACTATTTTTCAAAAGGGAAGGCAATGGGCTTTGGGGACGTAAAACTGGCCGCCGCCATGGGGGTTGTACTGGGACTAGGACAAGTTGTTCTGGCCTTAATGATTGCTTTTGTCTTGGGAGGCATTGTTGGCGCTGTGCTTATGGCTCTAAAGAAGGCAACCGCAAAAAGCATGGTGCCGTTTGGGCCGTTTCTCACAATTGCAACGGCACTATTGTTGTTATTTCCACAGTTATATGGACGTATTCTTCTTTTTTACGGTCTGATGTAAGATATAGACAGACACATGTTACGGCAAAAACAAACAATAACTAAAAATTCCGGCTTTACGCTGATTGAAGCCATTGTGACGATAATAATAATGTTGTTATTAATGGGTATTCTTTTATCCGGTTATAGTCAGGCCAAACAGCGTTTCTTGGTACGTGATTCAGCTCAACAGTTTGCCGATGTAATTAGGCAGACAATCGCTGACACAAAAAACGGCATAAGGGTTGTACCCGTTGCACCCATTACTTGTGTGCCTGACACCTCAAACCCTGCTACCGCAGATTATCGTCAATGTTCTAATTATAAAATAAGAGCCACCTCAGTGGATGACGCAGGTGTTACATTTAATAAATATGATAAATATGTAATAGGTACGGGAGTAAAGTACGCAAATGATCCAATGAATCATCCGTTGCTGGTTGGGACGGCTTTTTTGGGGGAATTAAATCTTGATTTTACTTATTCTACCGGGACATTTCCGCTTGTATCTATTGGTATGACGGGTAATGGTGGTAGTGTTACGTCGAACGAGACAATTCAGCTGACGATAATAAGCTTGAGCGATGGAAATATAAAAACTAATATTTGTATTATGAAGTCAGGTTCTGTGTTGGTTCAAGCAGATCCTTGTAACTAGAAAAATTTATGAAAAAATATAAATTTTTAAAATCAAACATAAAACAGAGAGGGTTTTCCTTGGTTGGTGTTTTGGTGGCGGCATTTATCGCGCTCCTTGTTCTTACGGCGCTTCTTTCAATGCTTTCGCAAATTTTAGCACTGGGAAGGGTTTCTAAAAACAAGTTCGTGGCCGTCAATCTGGCAAAAGAAGGGATTGAGCTGGTTCGCAATATGCGAGACAGTAACTGGTTGTATTATCCAGTCGTGAGTGGGACATCGGTACAAGCGATGCAATGGCGGGGATGTCAAGGTGGTGGTACTGCTACAGATTGCGTGAAATTAAAAAGTTTGTGCAATGGGGGGCCATATACAGTCGATGCTTTGGATGATGACCTTATTTTGAAAAGTGCCCCCAACCTCACCGATAGAGAGTTGAAACAGGTTACTTATGGAGGGGCAAAAGTGTTTACACATCAAGCAGGTGGCACTACTAACCCCATCTTTAGTCGGTCAATAACAATTGGTTCGGCGGACATAGAACCCTCTGAATTGTCTGAAGATTATTTACCAGTCTTGCTTGGTTGTGGCGAAACGGCTGATTTCTCGAGCACTAATTCTTTAAAAATAAAACCAAGAGGTATTGTTGTTACTTCGAGGGTTGAGTGGCTTGAACCGGGGACTGGCACACCTAAGAATGTCGAGTTGACGGGAATTTTATATGATTGGTTAACACAAAGGCCATGAGGTATCAAGAAAAAAATAGCGGTTTTTCGTTGATTGAATTAATGGTGGCCGGTTCAATCTTTATACTTGTCTTGGGCTTTGTGGGTGGAATATTTTCAATGTTTGTTAGTCGACAGAAGCAACAGGTTGATACACAGTTACTACAGCAGGAAGTGCAGAACTTTTTGGAAGTTATCGAACGTGACGTTAGGACAGCGTACGGAGAAAAGTTTAATGATCCGAATGCATCATCAAATCAATCGATTTCATTTATGAATCAAGAGCAAAAGTTTACGCTCCCTGTTAGTGAGCGAGTTGAACATCAATATTCTTTAAAGACCGATATGGTCGAAAATTGGATAGGGCGAGTATATTATAATGACGGCAGTGGATCATTATCTATGCCTATTCCTATTACATCCGATAAAATTAATGTAACAAACCTAGAGTTCAAATGGAATAAAGGGAAGTTCGCGACAGACAGTAGTGGTAACCATTATCTAACCGGAGTTCCTTTACGGCTAACTATCGCGCTTGAGGTGTGTAGACGAGATGATCTAACCTCGTGCCTGCAAACTCAGGCCACGATTGCTTCTCGTCAAACTAAGCCGATAGATGAAAAATAATGCTTAAATATATTTTACAAAAAAACAACAATAAGGGGGAAGTGGCGCTAATTTATGTTTTCATTATTTTGTCGATACTGATTGTAAGCGCATTTACTCTTTCCGCGATCGCTATAAGTACAATTAAGGGGTCCGGGACCGCCGAATATGTTGCCCGTGCTCAAGTCGCCTCCGACAGTTATCTTGAAAAAGCGATGTTTCAATTTCATTGGTCAAAACTCACAGACAGTCGATGCTTGAATACGGTAACACCCGTTGACGGTGATGGCACGAAGGTTACTGTAATGGTGGACAATGGTGAAAAAGGAGTGTGCCCATCGCTTGATGGTGTTGTTACAAAAAAAGATGAAAAGCTCTGTGTGTATTCATTTGCTGAAAATCACGGCGTTCAGAAAAAGGGATCGGCCGGAGCGGGTGACCCTACAAAGGGTTGCGAAGTGAGATAGGATTTGAGAGATCTTAGCTACTGCTAAAAGGTCCAGCTTGCTTTATGATTCATCTATGGACAAAAGCAGTGCTAAAAAACGTATAATCAAACTTCGTGAGGAAATTGAGTATCATCGTCACCTTTATCATGTTTTAGATAAGCAGGAGATTTCGGATTCTGCGTTGGATTCGCTTAAGCACGAGCTTTACGGGCTAGAACAGCAGTTTCCTGACCTAATTACAAAAGACTCTCCAACACAGCGCGTGGGCGGGGAGCCGTTGAAAGAGTTTAAAGAAGTTCAGCATCAATCCCAAATGCTTTCTTTGGAGGATGTTTTTTTGGCGGAAGAATTGACCGACTGGGAAGAACGCAATCGTAAAATTTTTCCACAAGGTAAATACAATTATTATTGCGAATTGAAAATCGACGGCTTGGCAATCGAATTACGATATCGTGACGGAGTATTGTTTGAAGCATCAACCAGAGGTGATGGAAAAACCGGTGAGAACGTTACGGAAAATATAAAGACCATCGAAAGTATTCCTTTGAGAATTATTGGTAAGGCACCCAAAGAACTAACAGTGCGTGGCGAGGTGTATATGAATCAAGACCAGTTTGACGCGCTAAACAAGGAACAGGAAAAACTTGGGAAACCGCTTTATGCTAATCCGCGTAACGTGGCGGCGGGCAGTATTCGTCAGTTGGATTCGAAAATTACCGCCAGCCGAAAATTGCATTGTGTGACATATGACATTGTTGATGATCAGTCGTTTGCAAAGCATCATGAAGAACATTTGGCATTGAAAAAATATGGTTTTCGGACAAGCGCGCAAACGGAAGAATGTGCTGATCTTGCGATCGTGGCCAAATATCACGCGAGGTGGCAACAAAAACGCGATTTATTACCGCACTGGATTGATGGGGTGGTGGTTTTCATTGATGACAATGAGACATTTCGTCGTCTGGGTGTGGCTGGAAAAACTCCACGCGGGGCAGTGGCATTTAAGTTCCCGGCCGAAGAAGCGACAACGGTTGTGGAAGATATTCTCGTTCAGGTGGGTCGCACGGGTGCTCTTACTCCTGTTGCGGTTCTACGGCCTGTTTCTGTGGCAGGAACGACGGTCAGCAGGGCAACACTACATAACGAAGATGAAATTCATCGAAAAGATGTACGCGTGGGTGATACTGTTGTGATTCACAAAGCCGGCGATATTATTCCGGAAGTGGTACGCGTTTTGCCAAAGTTGCGTCCGAACAAGACTAAGGAGTTTAGAATGCCCGTCAAGTGTCCAATTTGTGATGCTAGGGTGGAAAAAGAAAAGGATGGTGCGATTTCGCGTTGTACAAACAAACAGTGTTCCGCCCAGCAACTTGAGGGACTCATTCATTTTGTCTCGAGAACAGCAACAGACATGGAAGGTGTTGGTCCGAAATTGATTGAAAAATTGGTGGAGATTGGATTAGTGCGTGATTCTGCGGATTTGTACGGATTAAAAAAAACGGATGTGGTTAGTCTTGAACGTTTCGCGGAGAAATCAGCCGACAATGTGATTGAATCTATTCAGGGCCGGAAAAATCTTTCGCTGGGAAGATTCATTTATGCGCTTGGGATACAGCATGTAGGTAATGTTACGGCCGTAGCATTGGCGGAGAAGTTTTCAACTCTGACAAATATTCAAAAAGCGTCCGAAGAAGAATTGTCTGCCGTGGATGGCGTGGGTGACGTGGTGGGAAAAAGTATTTATGAATTTTTTCAGTCGAAGCACGCCGGGGAATTATTGAAAAAATTTGAGAAAAATGGAGTGGTGGTAGAAAAAGCAGTGGTAATAAAGAGAACAGGCATTTTTTCAGGAAAAACAGTTGTGGTAACAGGCAGTTTAGGTGATTTAACACGCGATGAAGTATGGGAAGAAATTCGCAAGCGTGGAGGAAAAATCACGGAAACAGTTTCTAAAAAAACCGGCTTATTGATAGTGGGGGAAGAACCGGGATCAAAGGTGGTAAAAGCGCAGAAGTTGGGAGTAGAGATAATGGACGCGAAAGAATTTTTGAAAAAAATAAAAGAATGATTACCTGCACCACATTCCAAGTGGAGCAAGCTTGCTCCACTTGGAATGTGGTGCAGGCTTAAGGTTGCGCAGGATCCCAAAAATCGCTAGGGTATAGGAATGGAAGAAGTGCAAAAAGAAACTATTGTTCCTCATTTGGCTGATTTGGCGCGTATTGAGCTCACGGCAGAAGAACAGGTTCGTTATGAACGAGATATTACCGAGATCATCGAATTTGTCGGCAAAATTGCCAATGTCAAAGTATCGTCGCAACCGTTAACAACAACAATTTCTGGTGTCAGTCAGGTGATGCGGGCGGATCAGGTGGAGCAATCTGATTTAGCAGATAGTCTTTTGGCGCAAGCGCCGAAAACGCGTAATCGGTTAGTTTTGGTTCCAAAAATTCTATAATATGCAATCGGAAATAAAAAACCTTGCGGAAAAATTGCAATCCGGTGAAACAACCGCCGTTCGATTATTGGATTCGGCTTACAAAATAATTGAAGAAAAAGAACCCAAAATCAATGCTTTTATCAGTCTTATGAAAGAACAGGCGCAAAGACAAGCGGAAGAGATTGATGGGCGGCGAAAAGCCGGTGAAAAATTATCGGTATTGGCTGGAATTCCTTGCGCGATTAAAGACATGATTTGTATTGCCGAAACAAAAACTACTGCCGCTTCAAAGATGCTGGAAAATTTTGTGCCACCCTATGACGCGGAAGTAATTACGCGTTTGCGAAATAATGGCGCTGTTTTTGTTGGAAAAACCAATTTGGATGAATTCGCGATGGGATCCTCCACTGAATTTTCGATTGTCGGACCGACGCATAATCCACTGGATAATCGTCTGGTGGCTGGTGGTAGTTCCGGTGGTAGCGCGGCGGCCGTTGCATCCGGAATGGTGCCATACGCGCTAGGAACAGATACCGGCGGGTCGATTCGCGAGCCGGCGAGTTTTTGCGGGATAGTGGGTTTTAAACCGACGTATGGCAGAATTAGTCGCTCCGGTGTGATTGCTTACGCTTCTTCTTTTGATCAAGTTGGGCCTCTGGCACGGACGGTGGAAGATACAGCCTTGGTTTATGAAGCGATTGCGGGGCCAGATCCAAAAGATTCGACGACGCTTCCGGCGTCAGTGCCGTCGGTTTTGCCGACGATGCGTGATGGCGTAAAAGGTCTGCGTATTGGTGTGCCGAAAGAGTTTTTTAGCGAAGGTGTGGATAAAGAAGTAGCCACTACTGTAAAAAAGGCAATTGATGAACTGCAAGAAAAAGGTGCAATTATTACCGAAGTTTCCTTGCCGTTAACCGATGTGGCGCTTGCCGTTTATCTTATTCTTACTCGCGCGGAGGCGTCGACAAATTTGGCACGATATGATGGAGTTCGTTTCGGATTGCGTTCCGACGGAAAAACAATGGAAGAAATTTACCGCAAAACACGGGGCGCGGGGTTTGGGGTGGAAGTGAAACAGCGTATTATGTTGGGTACGTTTGCGCTTTCTTCCGGTTATGCCGATAAGTATTACCGACAAGCGACGGCGGTGCGTAGAGAAATTGCGTTGGAATATGCCAGGATTTTTGAACAAGTTGATGTTTTGGTTGGTCCCGCGACGCCAGAGGTCGCGTTTCCAATCGGTTCGAAAACCAATGATCCATTGCGAATGTACGCGGCGGACGTTCTGACTGTTCCGGTAAACGTGGCCGGTGTGCCGGCGATTGTTGTTCCGTGTGGCAAAGCGCATGATCTGCCAGTTGGTCTGCAGATTATTGCCGCGCAAGGTAGGGAAGATTTATGTTTTCGTGTTGCCGCGTCAGCTGAAGCGTCCAATGGTTAAGGCTAAGGAAATTGCAAAAAGAAAAGCGACAACGTTCGAATTTATTTCCGCAAAGTTTAACAAGGTCACAAGAGAGGCTCAATTTAACTATCGAGTTTGTTTTGAGAATTTAGAAGAACTAAATTTTGTTGAAACATTAATCTTTCCCCAGGAGCGAGATATTGTCATCGGGGATGATGATTTAATTCAGACAGCATTATCGGATTTACATCTAGTTTTGGGAGTCAGTTATTACAAACTTTATTGTCCGTCAGATGTTGTTTTGAAACGGAAACTCACGCTTGAGCAAGCTTCTTTTTGGACAAAACTATACACCGAAGGGATGGGGGAATTTTATTTTCGAAATCAGTTAGATCCAAAAAAGTTTCAAGGTTTTAAGGGGGAGCCGGGATTGAAAGCAAAGAGTTGGTCTGTTAGTAGAAGTGCCAGGAGTTTGGTTGGTGTTGGTGGCGGTAAGGAGTCGGCTGTTGCCGTAGAGCTTATGAAAGAACACGCGCATGATGTGACCGCTTTTGTCCTGGAAGCCAGACCATCCACCATCGTGGATGAATCGATTAGGGTGATGAGTGTTCCGTCATTGCGTGTTCAAAGGGTGTTAGATCCTAAATTGTTTGGGGGATTGAGCGATACATATAACGGTCATGTGCCCGTGTCGGCAATCATTGCGTTTGCCGGGTATTTTGCGGCGCTTCTGTATGGTTTTAGAGAAGTTGTTGTGGGCAATGAATTCAGTAGTAATTTTGGCAATGTTGATTATAAAGGAATCGCGGTAAATCACCAATGGAGCAAATCGCAAGTTTTTGAGAGTGCGTTTCAAAAATATACGCGAGAAAATATCTCGCCGGATGTAGAATATTTTTCTTTATTACGTCCGTTTTATGAAATCAGGATTGCGCAAATGTTTTCCAAATACAAACAATATTTTTCGGTATTTTCCAGTTGTAATCGAAATTTCAAGATAAAAGAAACAACGGAAAAGAAGTGGTGTGGCGAGTGTGCAAAATGTGTGTTTGTTTTTACGTTGCTGTCCGCATTTCTCACAAAAAAAGAATTGGTTGGAATTTTTGGCGCGAATCTTTATGACAACAAAAAATTATTGCCGATCTTTCGCGATCTGTTAGGGATTGGAAGAATGAAGCCGTTTGATTGCGTGGGAACATTTACAGAGACGCGAGTTGCTTTTGAAATGTCGGCAAAAAAATATGGTAAAACACCGGTGCAAAAAGCGTTGTTGGGAGAATTTAAGGTGACAGGTCAAGAGCGTAGTGAAGTAATGCAAATGCAAAAAACTGAACTACAACCGCCCTATTTGCTTTATGGTGTAAATAATATTCTTCTGGTTGGCTATGCGCGTGAGGGTGTGGAGTCGGAAAAATTTCTCAAAAAACATTTTCCTAAAATAAAACTCGGTATTGCCGATAAAAAATTTGGCGATGATTATTTAGCTAAACAAAATGATTTTGATTTGGTAATTAAAACCGCAGGTATGCCGGGCCGTTTGATTAAAATTCCGTATACAACGGCTACAAATTTATTTTTTGCCAACGTTGATCGCAGGAAAGTTATTGGTGTTACCGGCACAAAAGGAAAGAGTACAACAGCCACTTTAATTGCGTGGATTATTGAACAAAGTGGTCGACCGGTGCAGTTGCTGGGAAATATCGGCAAACCGATGTTGCATGCCCTCGACAAACCCTTGGTGGAAAATGAGCTGGTTGTTTTGGAATTATCCAGTTACCAACTGGAGGATCTGCAATTTTCACCGCACATTGCCGTCGTTACCAATCTTTTTCCGGAACATATGGATTATCACGGCGATGTTAAAAAATATTATCATGCTAAGAAACAAATTATTACAACGCAAACAAGCGATGATTTGTTTGTTTACAATGCGGATGATGAGCGTTTGGTCGGGTGGGCGAAAAAGAGTAGGGCAAAAACGGAGAAGTTTGTCGTCAAACTACCACTAAAAGATAAGGAGATTCCGTTGCTTGGTGAGCATAATAAAAGAAATGTGCGAACGGCGGTAACCGTGGCTCGTCATCTTGGAATTAATGATGCTGTTATCGCACAAGCAATTAAAACATTTACTCCGCTTAAGCATCGCCTACAATTCGTGGGAGAATATCATGGTATTAAGTTTTACGATGATGCTATTTCCACCACTCCGGAATCAACTATTCAGGCGTTGGAAACTTTAAAGAAAGTGGCAACAATCTTTTTGGGTGGCCAAGATCGCGGTTACGATTTTTCAGAATTGCGAAAAAGCTTAAAAAAATATGGCGTAAAAAATGTTGTGTTGTTTCCTGACAGCGGGGAAAAAATTATCGATTCCGCGAAAGGTTTTGAAAACGTCCTGAAAACCTCAAGTATGAAAGAAGCGGTTAAATTCGCATATAAATTTACCAAGCCGGGTGAAATCTGTCTGTTGTCCTGTGCGTCACCCAGTTACAGTATCTGGAAAGACTTTGAAGAAAAGGGCGATTTGTTTCAGGAGGAAGTGAAAAAACAAGCGAAGTAGCGATACCCTCCCTTATTCAAGGGAGGGCGAGGGTGGGTTTTGTGTGTGTATATTTTATTTTTGGTAAACGGTATAGGTATTTAGGCTTGTTCATCATAGCTTCGTCTTCGTTTGTATCGATATATCGATACAAGGTTTTGGAAATTTTGAATTTCATTAGAAATTAGATATTAGTAATTAGTCATTTTGGGCGTCGATAAAACAGTATTAGCAGAGTTAAACAAGATGTTTATATTTTAGACCAAACTGCGCAATATACTCATCGCTGTCATTTGCGGGGGTTGTGGAATTTGCATTATTTCCAAGACTGTTGGCCCGATGTCGGCCAGGCAACCAATTGGGGTGGAGAGCACTTGCATTACCATTTCTTCTTCCTTTGGGGGGTCTTGTTTGTTGTTGGCGGTTATATAAATAACAGGCACAGGGTTGGCGGTGTGGTCTTTCGAGATTTGGTGTGTGGTTGGATTCAACATCTCCTCGGCATTTCCATGATCGGCGGTGATAAGTACCGCGCCGTCTTTGGCTATTGTGACATCAATTATTTTTTTCATTTCCTTATCCAGAAACTGCAATGATTCAACCGTGGCATCGTATTCTCCCGTATGACCAATCATGTCGGGGTTGGCAAAGTTCATTATGATGAGGTCGTATTTGTCTTTATTGATTTCTTTTACAACATGGTCGGCGATCACCTTCGCGCTCATTTCGGGAGTATCGGAATAATTTTTAACATTCGGTGAGGGGACCATGACGCGGTCTTCGCCTGGAAAAGATATTTCACGTCCACTGTTAAAATAATATGTGACGTGCGCGTATTTTTCTGTTTCGGCAATACGGAGCTGTGTTTTTCCGGCATCGGAAACAACACGGCCGGTGGGAAATTCTGCTTGTTCTTCGGGGAAGGCGACTGTAACCGGTAAATCCTTTTGGTATTCGGACATGGTGACAAATTCCAGGTCCGTCCAGTTTTGCACGGGGAAATCGTTAAAGCCTTTTGTTGTAAAAGCATAAGTCAGTTGGCGAGCGCGGTCCGGGCGAAAGTTAAAGAAGATAACAGTATCGCCATCTTGGATTTTACGTAACGGTTCGCCGTGTTTGGTAATTACGTAGGCCGTGACAGTTTCGTCGGTTTCTTTTTTCTCATAAGCGCTTTCGAGCGCATCTTTCCAACTGTCGGTATGTTCGCCAATTCCGTCGGTCAGTAAATCGTATGCGACCTTCGTGCGGTCCCAATTATTGTTACGGTCCATTGCAAAGTAGCGACCAACGAGAGAAGCGATTCCACCACTTTTTGTGTGATCGATGGCTTCTTGTACTTTTTTCAGATACGATCCGGCGCTTATAGCGGGAGTATCACGGCCGTCCAAAAACGCGTGGACAAATGTTCTATTGCTCACTCCTTCTTTTTTTGCGAGTTGTAATATGGCAAGAAGGTGGTCGACGTGACTGTGTACTCCGCCGTCGCTAACACAACCAATCAGGTGTAACGCGGAATTGGGACGTTCTTTGACGTGATTCGTGGCTGCTACAAATGCGGGGTTTTTGAAAAAGGATTTATTTTCGATGGACATCGTAATCTGAGGGAGAGGTTGGTAAATGATGCGTCCCGAACCCATGTTTTTGTGACCAACCTCGGAATTTCCCGATTCGCCCCACGGTAAACCAACTTCAATCCCTGAAGCTTTTATTACAGCGGATGGATACTCACGTACCCAACGTTCAAAATTTTCCATTTTAGCGGCATAAATCGCGTTGCCTTCCTGCAGGAAGGAGATACCAAACCCATCGAGAATCATTAAAACTAACGGTCGAGGAATTTTTATATCGGACATGAGTAATAGTATACACTGGGATGGGGGAAGCAGGAATGAAGAGTTTTTACGTTTGACTAACAGTGTCGTTGAGAGTAATCTATTTTCAGCTGAATAAGTTCAGCTTTAATGACGCGGGGAAGAGCAGCCCGGTCGCTCGCATGGCTCATAACCATGAGGTCGCAGGTTCGAATCCTGCCCCCGCTACTATTACTAAAAAGACCCCTGTGGGGTCTTTTTAGTAATAGAATGTGTGCAGGATTCGAACGGTTCATATTTTCGTCGCACGAAAACATGAACCGGTGGCCAGAATTATGCAATATCAATTGCATAATTCGAGGCCAAATCCTGCCCACAAAATACCCCTGTGGGGTATTTTTATTGTTATGATCGAGTGCAGGATTTGAACGGTATCGTTGTTTCGTAAAACAACGATACCGGTGGCCAGAATTATGCAATATCAATTGCATAATTCGAGGCCAAATCCTGCCCCCTGCGTGGCTCGTGTTTTATTTATAAAATTTCGCAAAGCGAAATGACAATAATGACGAGCGATATCTTCGAACCAATACTATTGGTTCGAAGATATCGCTCGGATTTGAACGCCGGAGCATATTTTGCGAAGCAAAATGCGAGGCGGTGGCCAGAAACTTTCGTGTCAACGAAAGTTTCGAGGCCAAATCCTGCCCAGCGCGTAAATCAGAAATCGGGAGTGGAAATCGGAGATGACGTCTTGTCCATTTACAAATGCAAAAAATTTAGTAGTATTACTCTAGTTTGGGAAGTCGGATGGATCCGACCACCGACTATCTGATTTCCGATTTCCGCGTTTGGCTGGATAGCTCAGCGGTTAGAGCAATGGCATCATAAGCCATGGGTCGCAGGTTCGAATCCTGCTCCAGCTACAAATTATTCGTAGGGTATTTGTACATTGTTCGCAAAACGTACGGATACGGTATATAATAGTAGCATGAGAGCAAAAGTTGTGGAAAAGTCGCGGGCAATTCAATTGCGTAAAAACGGTTTAAGTGTGAAACAGATTGCTCAAAAATTAAGCGTCAGCAAGGGTAGTGTCAGTCCTTGGGTGAAGCTGGTTGTTGTTCCGAAAGAAAAGAGAAAAAAGATCCGCGAAAGAATGTTAATGGGCGGAGAGAAGGGGAGAAAGAAAATTTTGCGAGGTTGGGATGAATATCGAATATTGCATCCAAAACCGCCACCATATGTTAAACCAGTCCGTTTAATTGACACTTTTTTTGACAAGTGGTCGCCCGAAATGGCGTATGTGCTGGGCTATTTTGCAGCGGACGGCTGTATGTTTCGAAACAAGCGTGGGTCTTATTATATCGAATTTACCTCCACAGACATTGAGTTGATTGCATGTGTAAAAAGTATTTTGGAATCAACAAACAAACTTGAACGATACAAGCTTAAAAACCCAAAATATAAAATCAGGTATAATATTCAGCTTGGGAGTAAAAGTGCTTTCTTGTCGCTTAATAAACTTGGTTTAACACCAAATAAGAGTTTAATAATCAAGTTTCCAGCTGTGCCTGATGAGTATTTGGGGCATTTTTTGCGTGGTAACCTTGATGGCGACGGCTGTGTTACTTTCACAAATTATTTTCGAAAAGACAGGGGAAAAAGATATTTGAGTTTAATGATCCGTTTCACCAGTGGAAGTAGAGTGTTTTTAGTCGGGATGAAAAATAGGATTGAACAAAAAATACCGAATATCGGTGGAAGTTTGATATTATACACTCCAAGGCACCATGTTTTGGCGTATTGCACGTCAAGTGCTAGACAACTGTATAAGATAATGTATCCTAATAAATTAGTGCCCTGTCTAAAGCGTAAACGTGACATTTTTCTTAGGGCATTTGAGATTTTGGACCCGTAGTTTAATCGGTAAAACACCTGCTTGTCACGCAGGAGACAGCGAGTTCGATCCTCGTCGGGTCCGCCAAAAAATACGCCTTTCGGCGTATTTTTCGATGTTCTACGAAATCTGTTACTTAACCGAATTGACCACTTTTGCCAACTGGTCGGCACCAACAGCGCCCCTTATCGGTGTTGCACCTTTTGGTCCGATAATAATCGAAGTTGGCGTGCCGGTGATTTTTGCAACGCGGGCGGCGTCAAGATAGATTTGGGTTTTCGATCCGTATTTGTCCGAGCTTAAACATTGAGAGAACACTGTTCCGTCTAAACCTAAATCTGTGCCGATTTTTGCTAAACGGGCCGGATCGATAATGTTTTCCGTGTCGGTGGAAGTATAAATTGCGTCAAGATATTCCCAGTATTTTCCTTGGTCATTTGCGCAATCCATCGCTTTTTCTTCCACTTGTCCTGTGGGCTTAAACGGAGTTGGACGATAAACAAGACGGACATCCGGGTTTTCGGATAGAACCTTTTTTAACTCCGGGTAGAAAACACGGCAATATGGACATTGAGTATCCGAATAGAGAACAATTGTTGTGGTCGCTGTCGCAGAACCTTTAATGTAGTCTTGGGCTGATACAGCGGGAATAGAGGCTGGATCGAATGGTGGTTCTGTTGGCGCGCTACCGGCTTGTTGAACAGCTGGCTTTGTTGCTGGTGGCACTTTTGCTTTAGTAAGCAAAAAACCCACGACAACCACAATAACAACTAAAACGATGATTGCCGGTAATGTTGATTTGTTTGATATGTTTTCTTCCATAATGATTGATTGAAGTGTTAGATCTATATGATGAGCATATAGAAAGGATGGAGGAGAAGCAAGCGCAAATTTTCAATTATCAATTTTGCAATTTTCAAATAATTTTCAATGATTTAATTATTTGATAGCGTCACCATCTTTGAGAATTAGAAGAATTGATAATTATTTGAAAATTGGTCATTGAAAATTGAAAATTTTGTATAATTATTCATATAAATTCTATATTGGAGATTATGGCTTTTATTTACTGGGATTTTTCTCTATAATGTTCCCATGGGCTTACATGAACAACGAATCGAAAACTTAACACGGGAGATATTACTCGTTTTAGACGAGCTGGTGTCGAAAGGCGCGGGCATTCCACGGCCGATTATCGGTCTAAGTAAAGAAATGCCTTTTTTCTTGCCGGTGCAACAGCGTTGCGTGGCGAAATTAAGGAAGATAGCGCAAGACAATAAGGCGGAATTTCATCCGGCAGTCATTATGATGACGGTGCATCCATATCAGGATCCATCAAGCAAACGTGTTGCTCAAGTAGCTTTTCCGTATAACGAATTGGTTACGGGTGACGTTATTGATCGTTTGGATGATGAGTCAGAGGTTAAGCTGGCAAAAATTGTTATGAAAGACGTGCCGAAGGATTGGGAAAGCGAGCGCGTACTCGATTTACGTATGCAGGCAATCAGTAAGCACGTTCGTTATGGGGAAGTAATGGCAACAGCAAAAAATGTAAACTTACGCGTTCCGCGAGTAGCGATTCCAGGCAAAGAGTCCGGGGTTTAGAAGCTATTTGAATGACACTACGCAGTTCACTGGTAATATTTGGAATTTGGACGGCGTTAGCGCTGGCAACGCTTGTTTTTGTGATTACGTCGGTAGCGCCGGGGGCTAATGGGCTTTATGCGGAAGCCTTTTTCTTTGGGGCGCTCTTTTTGGCGACAACTGGTGCTATAACAATATTGGGTGTATTTGGTCGTTTGCGTAATTCAACAGAACTTCCGGCAAATCAGCTGGCCCCCGCATTTAGGCAGGGGATATTGATTGCTATTGCACTTGTGACCGTATTGCTTTTGCAGAGATTTAGAATTTTGCAATGGTGGAACATCCTTTTGCTGGGAATAATTCTGGTTTTGATCGATTTGGTGTTCGCGAGCACAAAGAGGAGGTCTAAGGTTTAGATTGCGCGTTGTGGTTTTTTTGTTTTTAGCATAAAATTGGGCGGTGATGACATTAAACGAAGAGCTCTACAAAATCGAACAGGATGCGCAGAAAGCGCTGGAAGAAGCCAAGACAACTGAATATTTGGAGGCCTTCAAATTGGAATATCTTAGTCGTCATGGTGTTTTGTCGACTTTTTTAAGGGGAATTAAGGATGCTTCGATTGATGAAAAGCGTACTGTAGGAAGTCGTGCGAATACACTGCGCGCGGAATTGGAACAAAAATATGAATCAAAATTGTCTGTATTAAACAAAGGTTCGGTCAGAAAAATCGATGTCACAGTTCCCGGGAAACGTCCGGCACAAGGACACTTGCACCCGCTCACGATCGTGCGCCGTGAAATTGAAGATATTTTTTTGAGTATGGGTTTTGAAATTGCTGATACGCCGGAAGTGGAAGAAGCAAAATTTAATTTCGACTTGGTTAATATGCCGAAAGATCATCCCGCCCGGGATTTGATGGATACTTTTTGGTTAGCAGATGGACGTTTATTGCGTGCTCATACTTCCGCTGGACAGGGAAGAGTGATGACGGGAAGAAAACCGCCACTTCGTATACTTATTCCTGGACGCGTTTTTCGTAATGAAGCGACAGATGCTTCGCACGAGTCCACTTTTCATCAATTCGAAGGAATGATGGTTGATAAGGATATTTCCATGGCCGATTTGAAGGGTGTTATTGAGGTAGTGTTAAAGAAGATATTAAATCGTGATGATGCCAAGCTTCGATTTCGTCCAACGTACTTTCCATTTGTTGAACCGGGCATTGAAACACACGTCTCCTGTTTGTTTTGCAAGTCTGGTTGTGCGACATGTAAATATTCCGGTTGGATAGAAATTTTGCCGGCTGGGATGATCCATCCCAATGTTTTGCGCAATGTGGGTATTGATTCCACAAAATATCGCGGTTTTGCCTTTGGTGGCAGTATCGATCGCCTGGCGATGTTGAGGTTTGGTATTAGCGATATTCGCTTGCTTTGGAGTGGAGATCCGTCTTTCTTAAAACAATTTTAATGGAAATTGTTTTAGGGATTTTCCTTTCGCAGGAGAATCCCTAAAACGGGAGCTTATTGAATAGACTATAAAAATATTATGAAAATATCCTATAACTGGCTAAAAGAATACGTAGATTTACCCGTTAATCCGGAGGAAATTGCACGTCTTCTGACCGAACATTCGTATGAAGCGTCGGTTGTTGGTAACGGGCCTTTAGTTGATTTAAAGCGGATCGTTGTCGGTGAAGTCGTAGAAACCGCGAAACACCCAAACGCCGATCGATTGTCTTTAACAAGAACAAAAGTCGGTAACAAAGTTTATGAAATCATTTGTGGTGCATCCAACGTGAGAACTGGATTAAAGGTGGCCGTCGCGTTTCCGGGTGTGCAAGTTTTGGATAAAGAGGGGAATTTGGCAACTTTGGAAAAGGCGGTAATTCGCGGAATCGCCAGTGAAGGAATGTTGTGTTCTGAACGCGAGTTGGGACTTGGGGACAGTCACAGTGGAATCATGGAATTGCCGGTCGAAACAAAGAATGGCTTAACACTGGACAAATTGTTTGCGCCAAATGTTGTTTTGGATATCGATTTGCTTCCCGATCGGGCGCCAGATAGCTCATCATATTTTGGTGTTGCGCGTGAAGTTGGCGCCTTGCTACAAAAAAAGACAAAACTACCAAAGGTTTCATTGAAACTTTCAAAAAAGAATTCTTCCGCGATCAAATTAAATATCGAGAACAAGAATCATTGTCTTCGTTATATAGCGATGGAAATCGACGGAATCAAAAATGGTCCTTCGCCGGAATGGCTTCAGGATGATCTGCGTTCGCAAGGTATCAAGCCACAAAATCTTATCGTGGACGTTACGAATTTTGTGTTGTGGGAATTGGGTCAACCAACACATGCGTTTGATGCGACGGCCATAAACGGACAAATTGGTGTGCGTCAAAGCAAAGCCGGCGAAAAATTGGTTACGTTGGATGACGTGGAACGAGTTTTGCCTAAAGGCACGTTAATTATTACTTCTAATGATTTGCCGGTGGCAATTGCCGGTGTAATGGGCGGTAAGGCAAGTGCGGTAAAACCTGATACAAGTAAAATTGTTTTAGAGGCAGCTATTTTCGCGCAACCGATTATCAGACAATTTGTAAATAAAACAAATGTTCGCACTGATGCATCCGATCGGTTTACGCGCGGATTAACACTTGATCATGCCGCTGCTGGAGCAAATCGCGTGATCGAGTTACTTGTTAAGTACGGTGGCGGAAAAGTGGTTGCACAGCAGGAATTTTCCGTAAAGCAAGAAAAGACAAAATCCGTCACTGTTACGCACCAACAAATAGAAGATGTTTTGGGCACAAAAGTTAAACCGTCTGAAGTTATAAGTATTTTAAAAAGATTGCAGTTTTCTGTTTCGGAAAAAGCAAAAAAATATGTCGTGAAAGCGCCCTTATTCCGTCGTGATATCGAAATTCCCGAAGATGTAATTGAAGAAGTGGGAAGAGTACTTGGATACAATAATCTTCCAAGCAGACTTCCGGAAGCACCACTTACACCAACACAGTTGCCCCAGTTAGCAAAAGATATTCGCGTTCTGCAAAACGTTCTGCGTGGCGCCGGTTTTCTTGAGGCTTATTTCTATTCAGTCGTTAAAGATAATATTGCGAACATTCTTGAGGTAAACGTCGACGAAAGTTTGGTTGTGGTTAATCCACTTCGCAGTGATGAAAAATTACTGCGTCAAAGTTTATTGCCGAATATCTTGGGTGCTTCGGAAAATATCGTAAAAAAAGAACTATTGACAAGGATTTTCGAAATCGGGCATGTCTATGCGAAGGACTCCTCGGAAAAAAGTTTCTTGGCCGGCGCGATTGTGCGTCGCGGAACAGCAGAAACACAAGATTTTTTTGAATTGAAGGGAATTGTTGAATACCTATTGGAACAGTTGGATTTACCGGAGATTACGTTCAAACCACTTGCATCTTGGAATCTTGGTACGGCTGGTGCATCCATTTCTGTTGGAAAAACAGTGGTAGGAGCAATTGGATTAATCGACCAAGAAATTTTAGGTAAGCTCAAGGTGCGGGGTGGTATCGTGGCATTTGAAATAGATTTGTCATTAGTCGAAAAATTACAGCGTGAACAAACGACGTATAATCCGCCCTTGCCATATCCAACCGTCGAGCGCGATATAACACTTGTCTTTCCGGAACAGGTTTTGGTGGATGCGGTGCAAACAATGATTATGACAGCTGGTGGTAAAAATGTTCAGGATGTGGATTTTGTCGATCAGTATGATGATGAAAAACAGCGTAGCGTGACATTGCGAATCCTATACGGATCATCTGAAAAAACGCTGACCGATGGGGAAGTAAATAGTCTTCAAAAAAATATTTTGTCCGAACTGGCAGAAAAACTTGGTGTAAAAGAAAAAGGATAGGGCAAGAAAACAGGATACAGGATTGACCAGGGTTGACCCTTGGACAAGCCTGTCCAAGGTTCAACCCTGGTCGGCGTCAATTGGTTGCCGGCGCAACTATTTTCTGCTATTCTTCTCCTATGACAGCCAAAGAAAAAGAACCTAAAGAAGGGAGCTATACAGCAGAAAATATTCAGGTTTTAGAAGGGCTTGAGCCGGTTCGAAAGCGTCCGGGTATGTATATCGGTGGTACAGGTTTAGATGGTCTGCATCATCTTGTTTGGGAAGTGGTTGATAACTCTATCGACGAAGCGATGGCGGGTTATTGTAATGAAATTACTGTTCATATGCTTCCGGAAAACGCCGTATGTGTTATCGATAATGGGCGGGGTATTCCGGTGGAAATTCATAAGCAAACGAAGAAATCTACGTTAGAAACTGTTTTAACAATCTTGCATGCCGGTGGAATGTTCGGCGGTGGTGGATACAAAGTTTCCGGTGGTTTGCACGGCGTCGGTGTTTCTGTTGTTAATGCGCTTTCCACAACCCTTATCGCGGAAGTGGAACGTGATGGTGGCGCCTTTAGACAAGAGTTCCAACGTGGCAAGCCAAAACATAACGTAAAGAAAATCGGCAGTTCAAAAGGCCATGGCACAACAATTACCTTTACACCTGATCCGGAAATTTTCCCGGAAATTAAGTTTGATGCTGAACGCATCATGCAACGTTTGCGACAACAGGCGTATTTGGCGCCCGGCGTCAGGATTAATTTTTATGACGAACGTGAGCTCGGAAAAGTAACGCGTTATGGTTTCTTTTTTGAAGGTGGAATTAAGTCTTACGTCGAGCACTTAAATTATGGAAAAGATGTAAAGAACGAAGAACCTTTTTATGTTGGCAAACAGACGGGTGATTCTTCTGTGGAAATTTCTTTGCAGTACACCGATGCCTATACCGAACACATGTTGGCATTCGTAAACACGATTCACACGCCGGAGGGTGGAACGCACGTAGCCGGTTTTAGGCAGTCACTCACGCGCGCTATTAATGATTACGCCCGTAAACACAGTCTTTTGAAAGAAAAAGATGAAAATATGACGGCCGATGACGTGCAAGAAGGTCTAACCGTCGTTATTTCTGTAAAGATTCCCAATCCGCAATTTGAGGGTCAAACAAAAGCCAAATTAGGTAATCCGGAAGTGCGTGGTGCCGTTGCGGAAGTGATGTATGACGGTTTTCAAACTTATATGGAAGAGCACCCGCAAGACGCGCGTGGGATTGTGGGGAAAGTTGTTTTGGCGGCACGGGCAAGGGCGGCGGCAAGAGCGGCGCGTGAAACTGTGTTGCGTAAGGGTGTTTTGGACGGCTTTGCTCTGCCTGGTAAGTTGGCTGATTGCAGTGAAAAAGACCCTAAGAACAGCGAAATTTTTATAGTGGAAGGAGATTCCGCCGGAGGTAGCGCAAAACAGGGACGTGATCGTAAAACGCAGGCTATTTTGCCCTTACGTGGCAAAATTTTGAATGTTGAAAGGGCTCGTTTAGATAGGATGCTAACATCCGAAGAAATTAAAATATTAATTATTGCTTTGGGTACCGGGATTGGTGAAGGGTTTGAACTGGAAAAATTACGTTATCATAAAGTGGTGATTATGACGGATGCTGATGTTGACGGTAGTCATATCCGTACACTTTTGCTGACGCTTTTTTATCGGCATTTTCGTCCGATGATCGATGCCGGGTATGTTTACATCGCGCAACCGCCCTTATTTAAACTGTCGCGGGGAAGCGAACAACGTTATGCCTATTCCGATGAAGAAAGAGATAAAATTATGGCGGAGTTTGCTAAGAAAAAAGCAGACAAAAAGAAAGAAAAAGAAGAAGTGAAAGAGGATGTTGAAGTTGAAGAATCTTTGGAACCGTTGGAAGGCGATGCACCGGTAGAGGGGCAGTTGGCGATGGCCAAAACCGGCGTGAATATTCAGCGTTATAAGGGTCTCGGTGAAATGAATCCAACACAGCTTTGGGACACGACAATGGATCCTTCGGTTCGCGTGATGCGTCGCGTCACGGTTGATGACGCCGAAAAAGCCGACAACACCTTTGAAACTTTAATGGGTAGTGAGGTGGCCCCACGTAAAAAGTTTATCCAAACGCACGCCAAGACGGTAAAAAATCTGGATATTTAGAGGTTTTTGTGGATCACACGCGATAATGGGTCATTTGAGGTAGGCGTAGCGATTCCTCCCTTTTTCAAAGGTTGCACACGCATCGGCGGTGTTACCCTGATGGGTTAAAGGCGGGGAGGGATTGTGAAGATAAGCACAGTCTAAGCTTCTTATCTTAATCCACCCTCGCCCTCCTTTAAATAAAGGAGGGAAACGACGGCGTCTTCTTTTTTAATTTGACGTAATTCTGCGTGTACTGCTATCCCGCTATTGCGTGTGATCCGTTTTTGTGTTGTTTATCGTAAAAACTTTGTTTTGTTGTGTTATCATATACGGATGAATGACCAACAAGATAAAAATCTAATAAGTGAACCTATTAAACCGCCAGTTGTGAATAATCCTATTCCTCAAACAAAGGTAGTTTCTGACATTATTCCGGAAGTTGATAAAAGTCTTTTGATAAAACCGAATGACCAGCTTTTGAATATAGATCTTCAGTCCAAAGAAAAGATTGCGGAAGTGAAGCAAAAAAACGACTTTAAAGTGCTAACAGCTGTGCCATTGGTTGTCGATAATAATGCCAGCTCGATACTACTGGGGATTGAAGAGAAAAAACCGTTTAATCGGTTGTTTATCATTACTCCTTTTTTTCTATTGGTACTTGCCGGTTTTGCCGTGGCTTTCTATAGCGGAGTTCTGCCGTTGCCATTTTGGGGTTTGACGCATGAACAAGTCATAGAAAAAATGTTTGACGCTATCCCCAATATTCGTTCCGGTCGTTTTGGGATGGAAATCAATTTTAAATCCTCGGCAAGACAAGCGGGAATGCAAGGATATGATTTATCTCCAATGTTGGGTGGGGCGGGAAACGGCGCGTCGGTTGATGGTGCCGGCGAAAGAGATCGTGTACGGCTTAACGCAACTAGTGATATTGCGACCGCCTTGGAAGCTTATAAAAAACAGAATGGTAAATATCCGCAATTTCTTAATGATATAAAAATCGTCACTCCTGATATTATCCTTGATCCGGCTTCAAAAAACCAATTTGGTTATCGACAAGAAAAGGGCGGAATGGATTTCACACTGCATATACAGATGGAGACCGATCAAGGAATCAATAATTTTCGAAATGCCGTGTTGGTAATTCCTTCCGCATCTCTGCAAACTGTCGAGGATAAGTTGGCGGTGGTGCATGCTGATACGCCAAAACTTAAGAAACAAAACGTATCGTCTGTTTCAGCAAATACAACACCGGCATATGACCCAACGGTTGTTCTTCAAAATTTACCGTCCGAAATTGACGCAAATCTTCGTTTTTCCGGTTTAGCTAAACAAGGTATCGCTGGTAGTGACGCGCTTTTGAATATTGACGGTAGTTTAAAATTGAGTGGAATGAGTTTTTCCGCCGGTTTGGGATTGATAAAAAAAGGCGATATTGTTTATGGGAAAGTTAAAGAGGTTCCAACGTTGGGTTTCTTTGATCTTGCTGTGCTTAGAGATAAATGGGTCAAGTTGGAGAAGGCCGATTTAAGCAAATTAGGGTTTAAAGACGCGGATCAGCAGTTACAACAGGAAAATATGGCAAAGTATCTTGTGTTGGCGAAAACATACTTGCAAATTCTAAAAGAAGAAAAAGTCTTTTCAGTTGTTAAAGAGTTGCCGAAGACGAAAGATAAAAATGACACTTATTATCATTACGCGGTGAATATTAATAGTGATAAAATAGCGGTTATTTACGAAAGATTAAACGCCGAAATAAAGAAGCAATTTGGCGGTAAAGGTGACTATATCAGCGCTGATTTGATCGCTTATCTTCGTGGTTCGGAATACGCCAAAATCAATAAAATTTCTCAACAAAACACGCAAATAGAGATCTGGATCGATACAAAGAATTTTTGGCCGCATAAATTCACTTCAAACTCGGTCTTTGTACCACCGGATAATATTCAAAAATTGAAAGACAAACAGTACCTTGCGCAGGTGACCTTTGATCTATTTGACGTAAATAAGCCAATTGTTGTCGACGCGCCCACAGAATTTATTTCTCTCGATGATGCGCAGAAACTGGTGACGGGGAAATAGGGTGGTAGATCAGTTGTTGAAGTCTTGATTAGCCCTCTTCGTTATTGATTTTATTTTTTGATCCAGATTTGTATATAGTATTTGGTATGTTGTATATGGGGAAGATGGGCTTGCTACGCTCCATATACTATATACCATATACTATATACAAAAGGTCATATCATTTTGGGGTGGGTTACAAGAAAAGGTTCTAAATGCGTGTTGACACCATAAGATATGCCTGTTATTATCCTCATGAGGTCTCACCGACGCGCAATGCTAATTTTTACCCCGGTGAGCCGAGCACACTATGAATTACATATCCAATATCACCAAACTCCCCCAAGGAGTTGTGTCCTATATTCGTGATTCACGAACGGAATTAAAGAACGTCCAATGGCCCACTAGGGCCGAGACGATTCGTTATACGATCCTGATTTTGGCTGTTTCGCTGGCTGTGGCTATTGCCACTGGTGCAGTTGATGCCGGTCTCACCTATGTTATCCAAAAATTCGTCCTTAAATAACAAACGATGCCTAAACAGATATCTAGCGGAGAAAAATCTTGGTTCGTCCTTCACACCTATTCAGGTTACGAAGATAATGTTGCGCGCAATTTAAAGCAACGTATTGAGTCGATGGGAATGGAAGATAAGATTTTCAATGTTTTGGTGCCACGCGAAAAGAAAATCAAGATCAAGAACGGCAAACGTCGCACGGTTGAGGAACGTCTTTTCCCCGGTTATGTGATGGTCGAAATGATTGTGACGGACGATTCTTGGTATGTTGTGCGCAATACGCCAAATGTCACCGGTTTCGTTGGTTCCGGTACCACGCCGACTCCCGTTTCTGAAGACGAAATGAAGCATTTAATGGAGCGAATGGGCCAAGACGAACCGAAGTACACGATGGACATCAAGATTGGCGAAACCGTCAAAATTATTGATGGGCACTTCAAAGAATTCGATGGTAAAATCTCCGAAGTTAACGAGCAAAAGGGCAAAATCAAGGTTTTGATCAATATGTTTGGTCGCGAAACGCCACTAGAATTGGACTTTTTGCAGGTTAAGAAAGTATGAGATAGTAGTCTTTGCGAGGCACATCAGTGCCGACCCTGCGAGGGTTACCGATAAAGCAATCTCCTTTCTAGTAAAGCCACTCGCAATGACGGTCGACATTGGACAAAATTAAGCAAATAATATATCTTTTAAACTCATCATGGCTAAAGAAATAATAAAAAATATAAAGTTGCAAATTCCCGGTGGTCGGGCAAACCCGGCTCCACCTGTGGCTACTGCGCTCGGGCCCCACGGTATTAATATGCAGGATTTCTGCGCGAAGTTTAACGAGAAGACAAAGGAAAAGAATGGGGAAGTAACGCCTGTTATCGTTACTATTTATAAAGATCGTACTTTCACTTTTGTTCTTAAATCGCCACCGGCTGCGGAACTTTTAAAGAAGGCCGCTAGGGTTGAAAAAGGTTCCAGTGAACCTAATAAGAATAAGGTTGGTACAGTCACAAAAGAACAAATTCGTGCCATTGCCGAACAAAAAATGGAAGACTTGAATGCTTTCGATGTTGATCAAGCAATGAAAATGGTGGAAGGAACAGCACGCTCAATGGGAATTTTAGTTAAATAATTTTTGAATCAATCTTATGACAGGAAAGCGAACAGCGGAAATTGAAAAGACTAAACCGGCGACAACTGTTTCTATTAAAGAAGCGGCGGCGTTTGTAAAAGAACACGCCAAAGCCAAGTTTGACGAAACGGTAGAAATTCATATGCACCTCGGTGTTGATCCAAAGCAATCCGATCAAACAGTCCGTGGCACGGTTTCGTTGCCACATGGTTCACCTCGATCAATTAAGGTTGCTGTTTTTACTGACAATACCGCCTTACAAGAAAAAGCTAAAGAAGCTGGCGCCGACATTGTTGGTGGTGTTGAATTGGTCAATGAAATTGCGGCTAAGAAATCTTTTGCCGCCGACGTTGCAGTGACTACTCCGGACATGATGAAGGAATTGGCGAAGATTGCGAAAGTATTAGGTCCACGCGGATTAATGCCAAATCCAAAGACCAGCACAATTGGTCCTGATCCGGCTGTCCTCGTAAAATCATTAAAGGCCGGCAAAGTGAGCTTCAAAATGGACGAATCCGCCAACATTCACGTTGGTGTGGCCAAAGCGTCTTGGGACGCGGATAAAATTGCCGATAACGCACGCGCAGTAGTAGATGCCGTCCGCCAGGCCCGCCCGCAAACAGCGAAAGGGGAATATATTTTGTCAGGGACTCTTACTTCAACTATGGGAGTAGGTCTGAAAGTCCAACTGTAACGGTATTTGAAACTTGGGCGACAGAATGCCCAATACCCAATTTCCAATAACCAATGAAATGTTCGAATGTTCAATTCGGGCATTTTTGTAAAGGAGGGCAGTCTTTGCGAGCCATCGCTCGAAGCGAGGCGAAGCAATCTCTCGCGTTTCCTCCCTTTATTCAAAGGGAGGAGGGGAGGGATTTTAGGCGAGTGTAAGGCAAAAACAACCAACACATATATTATAGTAAGCGCTCACAGGTTGAGGAAATAGCCGTAGTGGCCACATCGAAGGTGGTGCTTCAGCACTTCCTCGGGAGTGGATGCAGGTTAGCGACGAACGAACCCACACCACCTTCGAGGAAGCCGTGAGCGGCCACCTCGAAGGTGGTCACTTATCAAAATATTTTGTAACATAAACTCATGCATAAAGGTCTACTCCTCGTCAACGAAGGTCCGGATGGTTCCGGCAAAGAAACGCAGACACGACTACTTTGCGACTATTTGGAAGGAGAAGGGTATAATCTCGTAAAATTTTCGTTTCCTACATACAAGCAAGATCCGGTGGCGGACTTGATTCGGTTTATGTTGCACGAGGCCAAGGATGATTGGAACACACGCGATTGGCGTTCTAAAGCGGTTTTATATGCATCGAACAGGTTACGCTTCGCGCCAGAGATGCGCGCAGCATTAGAAGTTCCGGGGAACGTTGTTATATGTGATCGGTTTGTTTCCAGTAACCAAGGCCATATGGGCGCGTTGGCGGAAGATCCGACCGAGCGCTTACAACGCTACGCCTGGATTGATCATTTGGAATTTGAAATGATGGGCCTGCCAAGACCGGACGTTGTTTTATTACACACGATGCCGAGTGAAATGCGGGCTCAGCTTCTAATGAAACGCGAAAACGGAAATCCGGACGCGCACGAAGGAAATTCCGCATATCTAGACCTTGTCGAACAAAGTTACTACGAACTGATGGATTTTTACCCGGAAGTTTGGCGACACATTCCGGCGGACATGGACGGAAGGTTGCAGACGCCGGATGAAGTGCACGGACGTGTGAAGCAAGCACTTCTGGGACATCAAAATTGGATTGAATTTGTAGAACAACGAGAGCCGGCTGGCATTCAATTTGAAATTTGAAATTTTTAATTTGAAATCAATTTTTAATATTTAAATTTGAAATAACGACGCGCGGTTTTCAAATTAAGATATTTAACTATTTCAAATTGATTAAAAATTTCAAATTTCAAATTAAAAATTGGCAGTCAACTAGGTGACAAACCACACGTTTTCTTTTAATCTGAGCTTATGGAACTAGAACCAGTAATAGGCTTAGAGATCCACGTTCATCTCAACACCCAATCGAAAATGTTCTGCGGGTGTAAAAACGTATCTGAAGCAGAAGAACCCAACCGTTTTGTCTGTCCGATCTGTATGGGTTTTCCGGGGCAGCTGCCCGTTTTGAATGCCAAGGCGGTGGAGTGGGCAATCAAAGTTGGCTTGGCTCTAAACTGCAAAATTGCCTCGCATACGACATTTTCCCGCAAAAGCTACTTCTATCCCGATTTGCCAAAGGGTTATCAGATTTCGCAATACGACGAACCGATTTGTTATGAAGGAAAAGTAAAAGTATTCGTAAATAACGAAGAAAAAGAAATTGGAATTACACGTGCGCACATGGAAGAAGACGCTGCAAAAAACATTCATGACGGTGGAACGCTTGTTGATTACACCCGTTCAGGGACTCCACTGGTAGAAATTGTGACCGAGCCGGACATCAAAACTCCACAAGAGGCCAAGATATTTTTGGAAGATTTACAGCGCACGATTCGCTACATTGGCGTATCTAATGCGGATATGGAAAATGGCGACTTGCGGGTTGATGCCAATATTTCGATGCGCGAAAAAGGTGGCAAATTAAATCCAAAAACGGAATGTAAAAATCTGAATTCATTCAAAGCCGTGGAACGCGCACTGACTTATGAAATTGCACGTCAGACAGAACTCTGGAAACAGGGCAATCCGCCAATGAAACAAAGCACGCGTGGTTGGAATGATGCAACCCAAGAAACAGTTGAACAGCGTGTGAAAGAAGATGAAGCGGATTATCGTTATTTTCCGGAACCGGATGTACCGCCACTAAGAATTGATGAAGAGTTGATTCAACGGATGCGTGAGGCATTGCCGGAATTACCTCATGACAAAGAAGCTCGTTTCATTAGTCAGTTTCAACTTCCTGATGAGCAGGTGCGGATTATGGTGGAAGATCGAATGTTGGCCGCTTATACCGAGGATGTATTCTCAGAGATTTTGGCATGGAACGAACAACGTTCAGACGTTGAAAAGAGAGACAGTGTCCGCTTGTATAAATTGGCATCAAACTATTTACTCGGTGATTTTCGTAATATTCTTGCCGAAGAAAAAACGGATTTTAGTCATACAAAAGTAAGTCCGGAGAATTTTGCCGAATTGATTGTAATGTTGCATCGCGAGGAAGTGAATCGCAACGCGATGCCGGAAGTTTTGCGAATTATGCAACAAACAGGCGGTGACCCATCAAACATCGTTGCCGATAAAGGATTGGGGCAGGTGAGTGATGATGATCAGTTGCGTCGGATTGTTCAAGACATGTTGAACGCTAATCCTGCCGAGGTGGATAAGGCGCGAGCCGGAAAAGTCCAAGTAATTCAATTCTTGATGGGCAAAGTAATGGCAGAAACGAAAGGTCGTGCCAATCCGCAAAAAGTGCAGGAGATGATTCGCGATGAATTAGGATTGACGAATAATGAATGATGAATCGACTACGCGATACGTTCATTATTCATTAATCATAAATCATTATTCATGTCCTGAATCCAATTAAGGACTTTAGTAGTAGCGTCTTCTTCACTATCAACCCAAACCACATTTGGCTCCTTCCGTAGCCACGTCAGTTGTCGTCTTGAGTATTGCCAGTTGGCGTTGATAATTTTTTGTCGTTCCTCTTCAAGAGATTCTTCACCTCTAAGAAACGGAAACAGTTCTCGATAAGCAATTGCTTGAAGGCCCGGCGCCTGTTCGCCGTATTTTTTGATCAACTCTCGGACTTCTTCGATGAGGCCTTGTTGAAGTTGTTTATCAACACGCTTAGTGATCAATTCGCGCAAATTGTCCGGTTGCCGGCGAATGGCGAGTTTGAGAATGTTGTAATTATTTGTATTCGCAACACGTTCGTCTTTGCGAGGTGCTTCAGCGCCGAAACAATTTCCGTTCGGCAACGACGGGAGATTGCTTCGCTTTGCTCGCAATGACTCGGCGATTTCTAGTGCCCGAATGACCCGTCTTGGATTTTTCAAATCAACACGCGTGGCTAACACGGGATCTTTTTTTAATAAATCATTGGCTAAAATTTCCACCGGTTGTTGGTCTGCCCAATCACGAAATGCAAAATCCGGTGGAACTGACGCAAAATTTTTCTTTTCGGTTAACGCACGAATGTAAAATCCGGTACCGCCAATTACAATCGGCAAATGATTGTTCTCATGAATTTTTGTAATTACTTTTGTAGCGTCGTTTACGAAGTCTGCTGCTGAATAGGGTTGGTTCGGAGTAATTGTGTCGATTAGGTAGTGGGGAATTGAATTGTATTTAATCGACTCAAGTGGTGAATCTGCAATTTTTTTTCGCGAAACGATTTTATCCGTGCCAATATTCATACCAAAATAAACCTGGCGGGAATCGGCAGAGATAATTTCTCCGTTAAATTGCTTTGCCAATTTTAACGACAATTGAGTCTTTCCCGAGGCGGTGGGGCCCATGATGGCGAGGAGGGGGTTGGAAGGCATAATGAAATTTTGGTTTATCTGTGACCGACCCTGGCGTACAGGGACGGTCCCAGATATAAAGTAATTGATGTGATAGAATATGCAATATGAGGATAATTCGTTTGTTGATGTCACTTGTTGTTCTGTTTTTCCTTGTTTGGGTCATGCTTATTTGGGGGTTGCCTACGATAGTGGCCAATAGCACCTTTTTTTGTGAGCGGTGGAAAATGACCACTGGCATTTGTGCTCCTGACGCATTAAGTAAGGCGCAAGGAATAAGCAATTGGACAAAGAAGAATGTGCCACTATCGACGGATAATTTTGCGGGGAAAACTTTGAGTGATGCCTATGTCGGTTTGAATGTATTGGAGAATGCGGCACGTGACAAGCTAGGCAATGATAAAGTTAATCTGGCCTTGGATAATGTGGACAAAGGAATTAAAAGCACGGAAATTGTGTTAAATAAACAGGGCTTTGGCAGTAAACTGCAAGATATTCCAAAAAACGCGCAAAATTTACTGACTGAAGCGCGCAAGGCACTTGAGCAACTGCGCGGTATATTTGATAAAACACAACGTCGCACCGAGGATGTTACGAATGCGGTAAATAATACCAAGAAAGCACTGGATGCTTTGTCGAGTGTTTTGCCGAGCGTGGTGCCGAGTCCGGGGAAGTAGAGTACGGAAGATAATGGATCACACGCAATAGTGGGTCATTTGTAGAAACCGCAACGTTTCCTCCCTTTTTCAAAGGGAGGCGGGGAGGGATTGTGATTATAAGGACATCGTAGCTTCTTAATTTAATCCACCCTCGCCCTTTAGCCCATCAGGGCAACACCGCCGAAGCGTGTGCAACTTTGAATAAAGGAGGGTAACGGGGCGTCATTTATTTATCGGTTACTCAAACGTGATTTTCTTCTCGGCGATATTTTTGGAAAGCAGAGAAATTGTATCTTCGATCGATAACACTCCGCCGTCTTTTTTGCCGTGCATGCGTAGGGCGATTGTTTTGGCTTGCATTTCGCGGTCACCGACCACGGCAATCACCGGAACTTTTTTCATTTCATTGTCGCGAATTTTCTTGCCGATTTTTTCGTTACGTTCGTCGACCTGGGAGCGAATTCCTTGTTTTTTTAATTCAACAGCCACTTGTTTTGCGTAATCCAATTGTGCTTCACCGATTGGAAGAACTGAAACTTGTACCGGGGCGAGCCAGAGAGGGAAATTACCGGCCAAATGTTCGATGAGAATGGAAAGGAAACGCTCAATCGATCCCATGATCGCGGCATGAATCATGACGATACGTTCTTCTTTGCCCTCTTCGTTGTGGCAGAAAAGATTAAAGCGTTCCGGCATATTAAGATCTAATTGGATTGTTGCTACTTGCCATTGGCGTCCCAAAGAATCCTGGGCCATGAAGTCTAATTTTGGTCCATAAAAAGCGGCTTCGCCCAAACCCTCAAACCAGTCTATTTTTTTCTCGGTGACGATTTCACGTAAAACCGTTTCGGCATATTCCCAGCGCTTTGCATCGCCAAGGTATTTTTCGGGATGTTTTGGATCATGAATGGAAAGACGGACACGTAGGTCAAAACCGAAGACGCCGTAAAATTCATGAACGATGTCCCAAATCTTGAGAAATTCCTCTTTGGCTTGCGATGAGCGACAGAAAACGTGCGCATCGTCTTGAGTAAAACTGCGGGCACGGGAAAGACCGGAAAGTTCGCCGGATTGTTCGTCGCGATAGCACATTGTGGTATTGGCGTAACGCTGTGGCAGTTCGCGGTAGCTCCAGGCCTTGCGAGCGTAGATTTGTGTGTGGTGCGGGCAGTTCATCGGCTTCATCGCAAACTCGTGTCCTTCACGCGTGGTAATGCGAAAAAGTTCGTCCTTGAATTTATCCCAGTGACCGCTCACTTCGTACAATTCTTTTTTGGTAATGTGGGGGATTTCTACTTTTTCATATCCGCGCGCGTCGCGCAACTTCCAAACGAAATTATCAAGGAGAGTGCGTACCATCATGCCGTTTGGTGTCCAGAGGGGTAGACCACTCCCAACCAAATCGGAGAAAACAAACAAGTCCAATTCACGGCCAAGTTTTTTATGGTCGCGTTTTTCCGCTTCTTCGAGCATCGTCAAGTACGTGTCCAATTCTTCTTTTGTTGCAAAAGCCACGCCGTAAATACGCGTGAGCATTTTATTCTTTTCATCACCGCGCCAATATGCGCCGGCGGTCTTAAGTAGTTTGAACGCGTCGGGATTGATTTCCTTGGTGGATTTTACGTGTGGACCACCACAAAGATTATCAAATGTACCGGAAAGATAGAAACTGACATTTTTTTCACCTTTTTCTTTTAATCCATTGATGAGCTCTGTTTTGTACGGATCGTTTTTGTAAGCTTTTAGTGCTTCATCAAATTCGACGTTGTGTTGTTTGAATTCAATGTTTTCCGCGATCATTTCGCGCATTCTTTTTTCCAGTTTTGGAAAAATGTCTTGATTAATTGTTTCAGGAAGGTCGTAGTCTTGATAAAAACCGTTTTCGATTACAGGGCCAACACCCAAACCGACGGTTGGGTAAAGCTCTTGCACTGCCATGCTCATCAAGTGAGAGAGGGAGTGGCGAATAGGTTCGATTGGATTGGTTTCGTTTGGGTTGGATTGTTTGGAAGACATATAGGAGACTATAGCAAGTGGGAGACGATTAGAAAAGACGGACGGGTAAGGTCGGACTGCCGGGCGGTCCGACCTTAACTGGTCGCGTCGCCGTCCAATGAGGGTCGGACCCCTCGAGGAGTCCGACCCTTTCTAGACAAAATATCGTTTTGGGGGTACAAAGTGGGGTGGCGTTGGTTCTTTTCTGAAACTTTTACTTACAGGGTGACTTATGGAAACGGACAACGATTTGTGCGAGTGGCGTGAGGAGGGATTGGGACAGAACAGACGAAACGGAACGAATCGTCGTGTGGTGTTGTGGGGACTAACGGCGGTCGGGCTTAAGAACCTAGTCTGTTACGTGTTTTTGGTCGCTCTCGCCCTTTCAAGTGTGTTTGCTACCATTGCTGTGAGCAAGATGCCCTCGTCCGATTTTTGCGAAAGAGTTACGAGCGTTTTGTGTGTTGTTGGTCTAGGGCAATTTGTTTTGTCCCTACTGTCCATTATTGCTGTATTCCATTTACCAACAAGGCGTTAGTACCGCCGCTCGTCGTCTGACGCGCGGTTTTTTTTAATTCATTTTTCTTGAAAGAAAAATGAATTAATCCCTCGAAGCTCGTCTCGCGAGACGAGCGAAGTGGGATATCTCCAACTTTAAGGGTCACCCCTAAAGTAAGCGCTACTTTAGGGGTGACCCTTAAAGTTCTTCCTGTGCGGGTTCAAACTTGTGTTGAATTACCGGTTTCGCTTCTTCGACTTTGATGCAATTTGGTCCGAGAATGTTGCCAAATAGATTTTGCAGGAATGGCGTGTAAGTAATTAAATAGGATGTTTTGACGAGATCTTTTTGATTTTCCTTCTGGATTTCCAAGAAGACTGCGGTGCGGCCCTTGCCGACCTTTTCCAGAATTGCTTTCAAATCCATGAAGGTGCGTTTCGTCGCATTTACCGGAACACTGATTGTGATGCTAATCGGAGGTTTTTCGTCAAAAATAGCTTTGTTTTTTAGGGCCTTTGGTGGATTGGCCGGGTCGTATTCCGACGCGGAGTCGGCTAAAATTTTCGGTACGCCGTCCTTGTCGCTGACGCGTCCTTCAATAATTAAGACTTTATCTTCCAGCCACAGGTTTTGGGTGGTTTCCAGCAATTTTGCGAACACTAAAACCTCCAACGAACCGGAGCGGTCTTCAACAGTGGCGAAGGCCATGGCTTTTTGTGTGCGAGTGATAATTTTTTTGATGGTGGTAATTATACCGCCGATTTTCACTTTTTCGTTCGCATTATGAATGGTGATGTCGGCAATTGGGGTTGTGGCTTCCGCGAGCGCTGGGGCGATATCCATCAATGGATGACCGGAAATAAATAATCCCAACAATTCTTTTTCCCAACTAAGGCGTTGCTTTTGCGTGGCCGGTTCAACGGCTTTTAGGGTTACTTTTGGTCGCGCCACTTCGGCGGGCATCATACCAAAAAGATTGGCCTGATTAGTTAGCAATTGTTTGCCAATATCGCGGTTGAAATTCAAAAGTGTGTCGGTGTTTTCCAAAATTTGGTTGCGTTCGGCAAGTGTGTCAAAAGCGCCGGCCTTAGCTAGACTTTCGACAGACTTTTTATTCAGATCACGCGAATGCACGCGGGAGAAGAAATCTATGAGATCTTTGGACGAGCCGGCCTTCTCGCGTTCAGCGATAATTGCTTCTACAATATGTTCGCCGACATTTTTTACCGTGTGCAGTCCAAAACGGATTTCGTCTTTCGGAATTGAATCATTGGCTTTCAAGACTGTAAAACCTTTATGTGAAAAATTTACATCCGGCGGTAACACGGGAATTTCCATCCGTTTACATTCGTTGATGATGATGGCAATTTTTTCGATATCGCCGGATTCGGCGGAAAGGACGGCGCACATATACTCGGCAGGGAAGTTGGCCTTCATGTAGGCAGTTTGGTAGGCAACACGTCCGTAACACGCGGCGTGTGCTTTGTTGAAACCGTAACCTTGGAAGGGTTCGAACAAATTCCAAATCGCTTCGGCTTGGTCTTTGGTTAAGTTGCTGTTTTTTTGACACCCATCAACGAAAATAATATGTTGCTTTGCCATTTCTGCCGGAATCTTTTTTCCGATGGCTTTTCTAAACTTATCGACTGTTTCCCAGTTGTAGCCGGCTAGTTCCAGAGCGGTAAACATTAGGTCATCTTGATAAACTAAAATACCATAAGATTTGGCCAAGAAATTTTGTGCCTTCGGGTGGAAATATTTGATTGGACTGCGTCCAAGTTTACGTGCGATATATTCCGGAATGTTATTCATTGGTCCCGGGCGATAGAGGGCCACCATGGCGTTGATGTCATGTATCGTAGTTGGCTTCAGATCCATTAAATGTTTTGTCATACCTTCGCCGTTTAGTTGAAACAATCCTTCCGTTTCGCCATTCGCCAACATTTCAAAAGTTTTTTTGTCATCGAACGGAATCCGTTCGATGTCTATTTTAATATTGTGGTGAAGTTTCACTAGGCGCACCGCGTCTTCCAGTATGGCCAAATTACGGATCCCTAAAAAGTCGAGTTTGGTTAGGCCGACGCCATCTTCGCCAACGGTGTACATGTCGTACTGGGTAATGCGTCGGTTGCCGTCTTTCGGATCAAGCTGAATTGGGACGTAATTAACAAGTGGTTGGGGAGCAATAACTACGCCGGCCGCGTGCACCGAAACATGGCGCATCGTGCCCTCCAGTTTGCGAGAAATATCCAGAATGTGTTTTATTTCCGGGTCAGTGTCATATATTTTTTTCAATTCCGGTTCAATTTCCATGGCGTGGTCGATAGTCATCGGAAAGCCTTGCGAGCCCATTGGGATCAGTTTGGCCACGCGGTCACCCAGTTCATATGGTTTATTTAACGCTCTGGCCACGTCACGCACCGCACCACGCGCCATCATCGTACCGAATGTGCCGATCTGGGCCACTTTATCATCGCCGTATTTTAGTTTGGCATAGTCAATTACTTCGCCTCGGCGATTATCCGCAAAATCCATATCGATATCGGGCGCGGACGGGCGGAAAGGATTTAAGAACCGTTCAAAAGGAAGTTGGAATTCGATTGGATTAACATTTGTGATTCCGGAAAGATAAGCAACCAGTGATCCGGCGGCGGATCCACGCACGGTGGTGTAAATATCCGATTTACGGGCGAAGCGTAATAAGTCGGCAACCACTAGAAAATAGGGGGCGTAGTTTTTTTGTTTGATAACATCCAGTTCGTATTTGCGTCTTTCTTCGGAAACCTTATCTTCCGTTAGGCCATGGAAGTTCATCCCTTTTTGCGTAAGTTCGTCGAGCATTTGATCGGCGGTTTTTCCTTCTTCTAGCGCAAAGTCGGGGAAGATAAATTTGCCTAGAGTCAGTTCGATGTTGCAACGATCCGCAATAACTTTTGTATTAGTGACAGCCTCGGGAATATCGGAAAACCATTCCATCGCTTCCTCGGTGGAAATAAAATGGTATTGGCCGGTGCCGGCAAAAATGCCGGTGTCGCCCACGTCGGTGTTGGTGGAAATGGCAACGAGTGTTTTGTGCGCTTCCGCATCGTCGGGGCGCAAGTAATGAGAGTCTTGGGTGGCGACTAGCGGGATATTCAGTTCGCGCGAAAGTTCGATCAACATAAAGCGCCACTTTTCAAAATTGTCGACGTCCGGGTGGTGCATTATTTCCAGGTAATAATTTTCGGCGCCGAAAATGTCTTGATATTCACGGATGACTTCAATCGCTTTTTCTTTGCCACTGCCGGTGATGGCGCGCCCCACTTCACTTCCGATACAACCGGATAAAGCAATGATGCCCTCGTGATTTTCACGAAGCAGTTCTTTGTCGACGCGCGGTTTATAGTAATAACCTTCGAGGTGAGCCGAGGTGATTAATTTAATTAAATTTTTATAACCGGTCATGTTTTTGGCCAGTAGCGTTAGGTGGTAACGGCGATTATCAATACCGGTTTCTTTTTGTTTGTGACTACGAACGGCGACATAAGTTTCTACACCAATTATCGGCTTAATCCCGTTTTTTTTGCAGGCGGAATAAAAATCAATGATGCCGTACATCGCGCCGTGGTCGGTGAGACCGATGGCGGACATATTAAGTTCCTTGGCGCGTTTAACCATGTCGTCCACTTTCGAAAGACCATCCAGGAGGGAATAGTGGGAGTGGGTATGGAGGTGGATGAATTCTGCCATGGTCAGTAGATAGAAAATATATTTTGAAAAACAGTGTTCTGTGAAATCAATCGACACCACAAAATCCCAAATCCCAAATCCCAAATCCCAAATAATGCTCTAAATCCCAATTTCCAAAACGACACTTCGGTAATTAGTCCAATGAAATGTCGAAATGACAAAAGATCAGGGACCGTCCCTGCACGCCAGGGTCGGTCACTGATAGTAGTGTTTTTTTGTTGGTTTCTCATGAATTTTCATCTTACCAAGCCACCCAAAAATGCACTATTGACAATTTGGGTGGTTTGGAGTATAATTATGGGTTGTTCTTGGAAAACTTGTGCGTTCTGTGGTCGCTTTTTGTGAAGGAGAATGTCATGCAAGTTCGATTGTTGCAGGTTGTGATCGTGGTTCTGTGTCTGATTTCTCTTAGTCTTTGTGTTCTCAATCATAATTCGTCTGTTGCTCGCAAGAAACAGGAACAGGCGCGGCATGTTGTTGGGGTCACCAAAGAACGTATTTTGCGTGAAAACCTCGGACTCGTGACGGATCTCACTCAAAAATATGCCTCGCGAGGCGAGTATGAGTGTTTGACTTCCGAACGAGATCTTGCTCGCGATGATGTAGACTGCGCGATCGTCTATCGGGAGTGCTTGCGGATTATTTCCGACGTCAACAAGGGACCGGCGACGGACGCGAAGTACGGAGCCTTGAGACAGGAGAACAAAGATTTTGGTTTTTGCTTCAGCGTCCTTGAAGTTAAGAAAGATTTGGAAAATTTCTTGGACGGCTTGGACGAAGGTTCTCTCAGCGCCGATTTTGTCCTGAAGCATGCCGACAAGATTGAGGTGTCAATTCGCGTCAAAGCGACGGAACTCAGGAAGGGGTTTTACGAGAGTCCGTTTGATCGACCGTAACAAAATAGAGTTCGTCATTCGGTAAACTGAATGGCCACCCACCCGGGCAACGTGTCGCGGGTGGTTTTTTAATTTTCTTCGCAAAGAAAATTATCCCCCATAGCTCCGCCAGCTGGCGGAAGCGACGGGGGATACTGTTTCCATATATTGAAACAAAAACGACTTGTGTGGTGACACACAATCGGTGACCGACCCCGGCGTCCCCACTTCGCTAAAGCTACGCGGGGCAGGTCGGGGACGGTCCCCGATTGCAGTGCAAGTTCATCTTTCCCCCAATATTTGCTAAGCTGTATCTAATGCTTCTCAAACACCGCACAGTAAAACAAATAGTCATCGCTTGTATCTTTTTTGGTTTCTGGATTTCGCTGGGCGGTCTTATTTATTGGGCGACCTACACTCCACCGGACGCATTACCACCACCACCGAAAACCGCTTTGCCTTTGCAAGTGATTGCGACAAAAATTATTGCCACTACTCCCGGAAAAGGAGATTTGGTTGGAACACTGCGTAACCCAAATCCGAATGCCGGCGCGGTGCGCTTTAAATACAAGTTCACAATTTCTGCTACTAATCAAAATCCGCAAGTTGTAACGGGTGAGTCGTTTGTTTTGCCGAGTGACCAAAAATATCTGACGGCGTTCAATAATGATATTCCGACAGGTGCAACGGCAAGTTTGGAAATAAGTAGTACGGAGTGGGCGTTTGTGGATAGCGGTTTCGCACCGCCGGAAATTGTGTTGATCAACAAGCCGACGAATATTATTTCGGGTCCGACGATCGATACTTTTCAGTTGAAGGGTCTGCTCGCTAATCAAAGTAATGTTGACTATACACGTGTAGAAGTAACGGTGGTCGGCTTGGATGCGCAGGGCGAAATGATTGGTGTGAGTAAGACTTTTATGGGCTCATTCTTGTCGGCGGAACGGCGCGAGTTTACCGCGCAGTGGCCGTTGAATAAGGGCGAAATTGTTTCTGATTTCAAAGTTGTACCGGAGGTGAATGTGTTTTTGCCGGACGCGATTCAGCGGAGGCAGGGGATTCAGGATATTCGCGATTTGCAGTCGGTCGCAACACCGGCGGGGAATTAATAGCATTCCTCCCTTTATTTAAAGGGAGGCGGGGAGGGATTAAGTCAATAATCCTTTGATTGCCCAATAGACATAACCCATCCCCGCCTTCCCTTGAATAAGGGAAGGAATGCGACGTCCGCGACCCTGACGTCCTGTTCCCTGTACCCTGATTTCTTTCGCGGTTGGTCACAACCAAATTTGTGCGCTATTAATAGGGAGTGATTATTAGAGATGTTTTTCGACGAAGTGACCCCGTACTTTGGGGGAGCGCGTTACTTTTGGTGGTAATTAGTTTGGTTCTATTGGGAACGGGAAGTGATTCCGCCAATCTTGGCTATTTTATGCGCCAGGGGGTGGCAGCCGGGTTAGGAATTTTGGTTATGTTTATTATTGCGCGCACGCATTATACTTTTGCGCGTTCGTTTTCTTCCGTATTGTTTGTTGTGCTGATTTTCTTACTTTTGATTGTTTTGCAAGCAAGGATTATCAGAGGCGCCGCGTCGTGGTTGGTTTTTGGCGGGTTTCATCTACAGCCGGGCGAATTAGCAAAAGCAATTTTGGTTGTGGTATTGGCAAAAATTTTAGGTGAGAGTAAACAAGGCGTGGCATTAACACGGGTACTGTTTCGCACAATTCTCTATGCCGGTATTCCAATTATCTTGGTGATTTTACAGCCGGATTTCGGTACGGCGATGCTTTTGACGGCAATTTGGTTTGGTATGATTGCGGTGGCTGGGCTTACGCGCAAGCAGTTTTTGAGTTTGGCCGTGATTGCTGTTGTAGTTTTCGCCAGCGGTTGGGTATTTTTTCTTAAGCCTTACCAAAAGGATCGTGTCTTGGTTTTTTTAAATCCCGGTTCCGATCCGTTGGGACGTGGTTACACTGTTCTGCAGTCGGTCACGGCTTTTGGTTCCGGTGGTTTTTGGGGAAGAGGTCTTGGTTATGGTCCGCAGAGTCGTTTAAATTTTTTGCCGGAAAATAGGACCGATTTTATCTTTGCCCGTATTGGCGAGGAATTGGGGTTGGTGGGTGTTTTGGGTGTGTTGTCTTTGTACGGGGTAATTCTTTGGCGCACATTGGTCGCAGCGTCAAAGACGACGGATTCGTTTGGACGGGCGATTGCGGTTGGGGCATTTGTGGCCTTGCTAAGTGGGATTGTAGTTAACGCGGGTATGAATATCGGTCTTTTGCCTGTCACCGGCGTGCCCTTACCATTCATTTCATACGGCGGGAGTAGCCTTTTGACAATGTTTATCATCATTGGTTTGGTGGAGAGTGTGATTATTCACGGCGAAGCGTGGGAAGTTGATGATACAAGTGATGTAACGACGTTGTCGTTGGGAGGGTGAGGAAGTGTGTGGGGAAGCACAAGCAATTTTTCACTTTCAAGCGTACACTCCGGTTAATGGCGAACTGCGCCATTAACCTCGCTCTGCACGCTTTTTGTTGCGACAAAAAGTCGTGAGGCCGCTTGAAAGCGAAAAATTACTTGTGCTTCCGGTGGTAGAATAGTGCCGTTTGACAAAAAGCCACCTCTTAATTATTATCTACTCATAAACAAAGAATATGTTTGACGAAGCGAATCAATTAATCTCCCGTTGTCCGTTATGTAACGCGGGCTATCGGGTTGAGGACGCGCAAATCATCGAAACTACCGATGAATCTTCTAGCGTTTATGTAGAATGTCCGCGTTGCAAAAGTTCAATTATGGCCGTTGTGGCCATGAGTGGTATGGGTATGATTTCTCTCGGTATGGTAACGGATATGACCAGAGAAGATATAGAAAAGTTTCGCCTTACTCCAAGCGTGAGCGGAAATGAATTATTGGAGATGATCCAACTGTTGAAGCGTCAAGATAGATCCGTTGTTCGAGAATTAACTAAAGAAACCGATGTCTACTAACAAAATCCATCAAATCGAAGCGCAACCCCGTGTCAAAGCGGGGCGTAAAGCAAAAAATGTCCGCATTGGCGGAGCTATTCCCGGTATTCTTTATGGCAACGGCGTTGCCAATGTTCAAATTGCAATTAATCAAAAAGCGTTCGAAAAGATATTACCGGAGTTGACGCATAGCACGCTTATTAATCTTGTTATTGAAGGTGAAAAAGACGGTCGAGCGGTTTTGGTTTCGGAAGTACAACGCAACCCAATGACCGGCTTGCCACAACATATTGATTTTCATCAAGTTAACTTGAAAGAAGAAATTGAAGCAACCGTGCCGTTGGTTTTTCATGGGGAATCATTCGCGGTGAAAGATTTGGCCGGAACTTTGGTCAAGAGTTTGAGCAATATCAAAGTGCAAGCATTACCGCAAGATTTGCCGGAAAACATTATTGTTGATATTGGTGCGTTGAAAGATTTTGAAGCCCGTATCACAATTGCCGACTTGAATATCTCCGATAAAGTTAAAGTTTTGGATAATATGGAAGAAATTGTCGCGGTTGTCACGCCTCCTCGCTCGGAAGCCGAAATGGAAGAATTGAATAAGGAAGTGGAAGAAAATGCCGGTGAAGTAAAGACCGAAGCGGACGAAAAGAAAGCCGCCAAGGAAGCCGAAGCGGTTGCGGAAGGTACGCCGGCTGAAGGAGAGAAGGGCGAGAAGAAGGAAGTCAAGAAAGAAACGAAGAAAGAAGAGAAGAAATAATAGTTTTACCGAAATATTGAACCAATTAATCCCCGCATAAGCGGGGATTTTGGTAAAGAAAAAACCAATCTTGGGTCGGTTGGGTTTAATCTCTGGAGTGGAACTAGTTTGCAACCAGGGACGGCCCCTTTTTCGGGGCCGTCCCTGGTTGGTTTAAAGCAACGTCCATTTGCTCACAAACGGCGTTACTTCTTTCGGTTTGAATTCGGGGATAAATTCGTGCGCAAGTTCCCATAGGGCACGGCGTTGTTTTGGGTTATGCTCGAGTAAAAGATATTGTAGAGAATTTTTTGTTTGTTCAAACCGCGCGATCTGGGCAAAAAAACGGCGGAAAACGGCGAGGCCGTCTGGGCCTCCATCAAGGGCTCCTTGTGGCTCAAAAGTGAGACCGATTGTGTCTGGTTTTGTGTGTGCTTCTTGTAATTCTTTCACTGGCACGTAGGGAAGATTAGAAACAATAATATTCGGTGAAAGTTCCGAAGGAATTTCATTGAGCAAGTCGCTGGCAAAAAAAGTAACGCGTTTGGCAACGCGATATCTTCGTGCGTTGCGCGTAGCGACTTTTAAGGCGGTGCCTGATTTATCCGTGGCGACAATTTTTGCTTTCGGGATTTCAAGGGCGAGAGAAACGGCGATGACTCCTGATCCTGTTCCGATGTCGGCAATAACCGGCGCGAGGGTATGACGTGACGGATTCCTGCTCTCGGGCAGGAATGACACGACGGTTGATTGTTTAACAATTCTAATACATTCCTCAACCAATGCTTCGGTTTCGGGGCGGGGGACTAAAACACTTTTGTTGATGATAAATTTTCTCCCATAAAAATACTGGCTACCCGTTAGGTATGGAATCGGAACACCTTTGATGCGTTGCATCAGCCAGTGTCGATATTTCGCCGCCTGATTAAAGGTTAGCTTCTCTTCATTGTGAGCAATCAAAAACTCACGTGGTTTTTTAATCACTTCAGCCAACAATATTTCCGCATCCACGCCAAAACTAGGCGAGCTGGTACGCAGGTAAACAATTCCTTCGCGGAGGGCTTCTTTGATGGTTAATGATTTGGTAATTGGTTTCATGTGTGGTCGTGCGACTTTAAGGATACTCCCTAAAGTCGCAACTTTAGGGAGTATCCTTAAAGTGCTTCCCCGAGAGCTTTGTTTTCATTGGCGTCGCGAATAGTATCTATGATATCAATAATGTTTCCATCCATGATTTGGTTTAATCCGTGCCAGGATTCTTTGATGCGGTGATCGGTGAGGCGGTCTTGCGGAAAGTTGTAGGTACGAATTTTCTCACTGCGATCGCCAGTGCCAATTTGGGTACGGCGGGCCGTGCCTTCTTTGTTTTGTTGATCTTCAATTTGTTTGGCCAAAATGCGGGAACGCAGTACTTCCATTGCCGATTCTTTGTTCTGGGCTTGCCCACGTTCATTTTGACTTTGCGCGACAGTGCCCGTTGGAATATGGGTAATACGCACAGCCGAGCTGGTTTTTTGGACGTTTTGACCGCCGTGACCGCCGGCGCGATAAGTCTCAACACGTAAATCTTCAGGGCGAATTTCAACGTCTACCTGCTCTGCTTTTGGCAACACAACAACCGTCGCGGTTGAGGTGTGAATACGTCCAAGTTTTTCAGTGACGGGAGTTCTTTGGACACGGTGAACGCCACTTTCAAAACGCAACGCACCGTATGCACCTTTACCAACCATTTCGAAAATAATTTCTTTGTAACCGCCGGCTTCGTTGTGGTTTTCGTCGACCAGGTGGGTTTTCCATGCTTGGGTTTCTGCGAAACGCATGTACATTTTTAGGAGGTCGGCGGCAAACAACGAGGCTTCGTCGCCACCGGCACCGGCGCGAATTTCTACCACAACGTTTTTGTCCGCGTATTCATCTTTGGGGAGCAGGGAATGGCGCAGTTCTTTTTCGGCCAGAGTAAGTTCTTCTTGGGCTTTGGGCAGTTCTTCCAGGGCAAGAATTTTTAATTCATTATCTTCTTCCTGTAAGATGTTTTGATTTTCCTGTACGGTGGTTTTTAGATTATCCACCCGATGTTTAATATCCATGATTTTTTGGAGTTCCGAATGTCGCGATGACACGGTAGCAATTTCGGCGTGCGAAAGCCCGTTGAGATTACTCAACTTTTCAGTTAACTGCAGGTATTCTTTTTCGATATCCGATAATGATGGCATGAGTAATTAATAGCTTGAAATTACATATAATGCGAGAGGGGATAAATATAACTTCAGGTTTTAGCGTTTTTGTTAAGTTATGAATTTTCAATTATCAATTCCCAATTTTCAATTAATTATCAATGGCTCAATTATCAATTACGACGTCAAATTGAAAATTGAAGCTTGAAAATTAATTGATAATTGGTCTTTGAAAATTGATAATTAAAACTTTATAAATATGCAACAACCTCTCTTGTGGAGAGATTGTCTTGATTTTGTTCAGTTAGCTACCCTATCTTTTTAGACTTGCTTGCCTTGCTCTCGCGGAGTTTCTTTGGGGCGCCCTTGGCGATGATCTTGGCTTCCTTTTGTTTCTTGGTTTTTTCAACCAATTTCGCAAAGCGCTCGACGCGACCGGCGGTGTCCATAATTTTCTTTGTGCCAGTGTAGAAAGGATGACAGGCGGAACAGGCTTCTGTGAAGATTTCGGCTTTTGTTGAGCCAACATTAAAAGTATTGCCACAAGCACAGGTAACTTTGGCCTCTTGGTAATCCGGGTGAATTTCAGGTTTCATAACGAAATGAGTATAAAAGAACCAATGAAATTGTCAAACAGATCGAGAACAGACGTAAGGTCGGACTGCCGAGCGGTCCGACCTTGATTGGTAGCGTCGTATCGTTGTTGGCCAATGAGGGTCGGACCCCCTTGGGGAGTCCGACCCTTTCGCTTCTTGCCTAAAAAGGCGTTCTTTGTTAGATTGTCACTACTAGTTTATTAGCTAATTTATCTCACATTCGCTTGGCTCCCCTTGGGGGAGGCCCCTCATTCCTTGCCGGTTTAATCTGAGCTTGTCGAAGATTTACTGGTATTTGAGGGGACAGCGAAGAGGAAGAAAGGATCAATTTATGTCGTTACCAAGTTTAGTAGACCTATTAGAGGCCGGTGTCCACTTTGGACACGAAACATCCAAGTGGAATCCGAAAATGAAGCCATATATTTTCACGGAACGTAATCACGTCCACGTGTTAGATTTGCAACAAACATTAACTTCGTTGGAAAAAGCAGCCACTTTTGCGCGCAACATCGCGGGTAAGGGCGGAGTAGTGCTTTTTGTCGGTACAAAACGCCAGGCGCGTGCCATCGTCAAGGCCGAGGCCGAGCGTTGCGGAATGCCATTCATCACCACACGTTGGTTGGGTGGTACATTTACCAACTTTGAAACAATCTTGAAAAGCATTAACAAATTGGAAAATTTCCGTGTTACCTTAGAATCTCCGGAAGCCGAGATGCTTACCAAGAAAGAACGCGCGGTGCTGAAGAATGAAATCAAGCGTTTGGACGATGTTTTGCAAGGTTTGAAAGAGCTACGCAAAATGCCGAATGCTGTGTTTTTGGTTGGAGCGCACAATGAAAAAATTGCCGTGAAAGAAGCGGTGCGTCGTAAAGTGCCAATGATTGCTTTAGTAGATACCAATGCCGATCCTTCCGTGATTGATTATCCAATTCCGGCCAATGATGACGCGGTGAGATCCCTTGAAATTATTGTCAAAACCATTGCCGATGCTGTATTGGAAGGCAAAAGTGGGATCAAGACGGTAGATGTGGCCACTACGGCCGTTAAGGGGTAATATTATTAATAAAGGAGAAAATTATCCCAGTAATACAACTTCCAATTTGGAATATTTTAACAACTTATTTATTCAAAAATATGAATATCAATAAAACCTCATTTGTAATACTTGCCAGTTTTGAACAAACCGAGTTTGTTCAATTTGGAAGTTGATATACTGGGTATGACAACAACAATTACGACGGAAAATATTCGTCAGCTTCGGGCTCGAACAGGTGCCGGAATAATGGATGTAAGAGAAGCACTTCAGGTTTCCGAAGGCGACGAAGAAAAAGCAATTAAATTTTTGCGTGAAAAAGGCAAGATTAAACAAGCTAAGAAAGCGGACCGTTCGGCTGTCGAAGGAATGATCGGTTGTTATGTTCATAGCAATAAAAAGCTGGTGGCGTTGGTGGCTTTGCGTTGCGAGACGGACTTTGTGGCAATGAATCCTGTTTTTCAAGAACTGGCTAAAGATATCGCGATGCATGTTGCCGCGTGCGACCCGTTGGCGGTGAGCGCCGACGCTATTCCGGCGGAATTAATCGCGCGAGAACAAGAAGCGGTAGAAAAAGAAGTGAGTGGGCTTGGTAAGCCGGAAAACATCGCGCAGGGAATTATCAAAGGGAAAATGGATAAATTTAAAGCGGAACGTGCGTTGCTTTCACAACCGTTTGTAAAAAATCCCGAGATTACTGTTGGTGATCTTTTGGGACAAAAAGTTGGAGAAATAGGCGAAAATATTTTTGTTGAGCGTTTTCAAAGAATGGAACTTTAACCTATCTAAAGCATTTTGTCCGCTATTTTTCTACCAATCCTTCTCATTATCGGCGCTTTAAGCGCGATTTTGGTTGTGTTTGGGCGACATTTGCCGGCCATGGCGCGTAGCTTCCGGGAACGAAAAGAACAAAAAGAATTATCCGAATTATCCGATCAACAAATAACGGAGTTGCCGGTAAATCCGCATACTCATCAGTTAACGCAACCGCAAGAAAATACTTTTGGTTTCACTGTTTCTAAAGTGAGACAACAGGGAAAATTTATTTTGGTTAAGTTTATTTGGGTGATGATGCATTTGTGGCGGGTAGTAAAATTTTCCGGACAATTGGTTGCAAAGCTTTTCCACCGTGTACCGCGTATCAAGCCTTCTTTGGCAGTTTTTAGTCGCGGAAAGAAAGAAACTGACGCGGATGTAGATTACAAAAATATCGAAGAGTTTACCCAACCGATTATGACGACATCCGATATTAAGTCAGTGAAAAAGAATCCATTGCGTTATCCAGAACCAATATCAGATGAATTGTCCGAGTTGACGCAATCAAAGAAGTCAAAAACTACGGAAAAGCCAAAAGAGGAAATTTCGGCAAGCGTTGAGTCTCAAGTTGAGGCGATAATCGAAGAAGTTAAAGCAGAACAGCCAAAGGTGGAAGCGAAAAAAGTGGAAGCGGAAGTTGTTGTTGAAAAGCCGGCGTTTTCAGTGGAAAAAACCAAAGAAACACGCACTCCCAATCGTCGTCGAATTGTTGGTAAGATGGCGCCGAAACCAACTCCACTGCAGGAATTGGAAAAAACAATTATGGCGGAAGAACCGGAAGCGAAAGAAGTTTTTACTGTAAGGGATGTTGAGGAGGTTGCCGTGGAACCGGTTGCGCCGATTGAAGAAAAGAAAATGTCTTTTATTGACCGTGAGGCATACGCGTTGACCGATGCTACGCAAGAAATTAGCAATCAAATTTTGGAAGGGAAATATAATGTCGCGGAGTCCGCGCTCATCGATATTTTAAGTAAAAATCCTCGTAATACCGAGGCCTATCGGTTGTTGGGTATTGTCTATCTGAAACGGAAGGATTTTGAGCAAGCACGTGAGGTCTTTGAAGAAGCGTTGCGACGCGATCCTGATCATGGTGGTTTGCAAGGACCATTAGGCTATTGTTATATGTCGGTGGGAGAATACGGAAAAGCGCTTTCGATGTATCAACAGGCGCACAATATGGACGAAACAAATATCGAATATTTGGAGCAATTGCTCATAATTTCTTCGCGCATGGATCGCCGTCCACTTGTGAACATGACAGCCAAAAAAATTCTCGCGTTGAATCCCAATCACGTCGAAGCCAAAAAATATCTCGCACGAGTGGCGGTGAGATAAACAAACAGTCTCTGTAGTGTAGGGGCAATTCATGAATTGCCCTGTAATAGATCCGAAAAAACTCCTTTTGACGAAAATATTCTTGTTTCCGCTGTTCACGAATACATTTTCACCAAACGTGAAAATGTATTCGTGAACATTTTGCTTTGCGGACGGTTGAGGGTTCCTCGTGTGAGTTGCTCCGAAACTTCGCACCTCTTGGTGCAAAGATTTCGGAGTTCATTGATTCTTGTGTAAAACATCCCCACAGGGCGTGGAGATGTTTTATGTACATTTGGTTTGTTTTGCTTCGCAGGTAACCAGAGGTAGCTCCGAAATCACGCATCTTCGGATGCGTATTTTCGGAGTTCTTCGATTCTTGTGCAAAACAACTCAACAGGATGTTGAGTTGTTTTGTGTACATTGTATAGTTTCGCTAAGCGAAACAAATCTCGAGAGCCGGCGGTCGGATTCGAACCGACGGTCTTCTGTTTACAAAACAGTTGCTCTGCCTCTGAGCTACACCGGCATTATTTCGATTCTGTAATCATAAAGTTACCTTTTTTTTGGTATATGTCAAAGACGCGAAAAAGTTGTCGCGGTCACCTCCAAGGTGGCCACACACGGCTTCCTTGGAGGTGGTGTGGGTTAGTCATCGGCGCGATGCGCGAACTAACAACACCTCCGAGGAGATACTGTTCCCACTTCACCAAGGTTTCGTGGGACCAGAAGTACCATCTCGGAGGTGTCCACTGTTCTATTTTTCCGTCATCGCAATCTTTATTCCTAAGATAAGTAATAATCCGCCGAAGGTTTTATTGAAGACGTTTTGGAATCTTTCGAACACCGTGCGGATGCGTTTGTGAGAAAGTAAAACAGCCACTAATGAAAACCAAAGAATCGTATTGATAATCATTATCCCGCCGATAATCAGCATTATCATAAATGGCGTGGTGGGGGAGATGACGAATGTGAATAAGCTCAAGAAAAACAGGGTTGCTTTTGGATTAAGTACATTTGTTAGAAAACCTGTTTTGATGGCCGAAAGGGCTGAGATGTCCTTCCTTGGTTTGTACTCGCCGACATCCAATTTGGAAGATTTGGCGTAAAAAGATTTGAGGCCGATGTAAATTAAATATCCAGCGCCTAAAAGTTTGATAGTGTTGAAGATCAGGATTGATTGAGAAATGACAACAGCAAGACCGGCCAAGCAATAAAAAATATGCACGGCGATGCCGAGCCCAAAACCGACGGCCGTCCAAAGGCCGGTCTTTTTGGAGTAGACCAAGGAGTTGCGCACGGCCATGTTTAGGGCTTGGTAATTAATAAACGCCTTATCTTATGTCCACTGCATCTCCAAATACAACTGCTTCTCAATCAAAAATCTTTCAACGTACTTATAGTACGTTTCAAGATTTTGTTCAATCAAAGACAGTCGTCTTTGAAGCGCATTGAACATAATATTAAAGCGTTTATAATTACCAAGCCCTAAAAATCCGGCCCGGGGCTGATGAGGGCTAAGAGATGGACGAGCGTGGCGGTGGCAATAAGAGCGAGATAGGGCATGGGTGGAATTTAGATTATATCGTAGGGGGGAGAATCTGGAAAGACTGATAGGCGGGTGGAGTGTATTTTTTGAACAAGTGCCATAATACTGAAATTATTATACCCTGTACTCACGGAAACAATCCTTCCCTTGGGGTTGTTAATCTACCGTGAACAATTAATAATCTTCACTCTTAAAAGTACAAGTGTTAACATATTATTATGACCGTTCATGGTAGAACAACAAAGCTTGTTGAGGTGTATGAGAAATATATCAAAGGAACACCAGAAAAGGGATTAGTAGAAGAGAAAAAATTTCTTGTTTGTTTTCTTACGCAGGCTGTTTGCAAAGGAATGAATTTTAACTCAAATAAGGTTTATATTAGTACGCGGGTTTTAAAGCATATGTATGATAAAAAACCAGCAGAGGAGTTTAATTTTCTGTTGGTAAATCTGAATAAAATTGTTAGGTATCCTGATCATATATACGCCAACAAGCTTGGTAAAAGAGGAGACATCTGTTTACAAAAATGCGTCGCCGGTAACCAATATCTATGTTCTATTGAATTTGTTGGCACCGAAGAAGAACAAAAAGAAATACAAATAACAACGGCTTTCCGAATAAGAAAGTCTAATTATTTACTCGGTTATAAACTACTGTGGAGCTGGAAGGGCGACATTCCTTCATCGTAATACTTTCGTTGCCACTATTGGACTACTTGTACCCCGCAGTAGAGCCTTTCTGCGTTTCAGCCCCACAATAGTTAATAACCTAGTTTTAAATGAACCTTTTATATAAAAAGGGCGACTGTTTATACTAACTTAATTTGTTGTATGTGTCAACATATGACCATTAATACCACAGTACTACTTTGCTTGATGTATGTAAAATTACGCCAGCGGGCAAAATCTCTTGCTCCGTCATTTTGTTTATTGCGAATAAACCAAATGACGGAGTTCTTCGGTTTTTGTGTAAACACGTTTTCACGAAACGTGAAAACGTGTTTATGTACATTAGAATCTGTTTCGCAAGGCGAAACTTACCTCGAGAGTTCTTCGATTCTTGTGCCCCGCCGGTGGCGGGGTGTACAACATCTGATTAGTTTTGCTTCGCAAAACATATTCAATGAGTGGGCAGGGAAGGATTCGGCTTCAACAATTGCGACTGATGTCGCAATTGTCTAGCCACCGGCTCGTGGTTTCGCATTGGCGAAACATCACGAGCCGTTCGAATCCTCACATAACACAAGCAGTTGTGTTACTCCTGCCCGTAACAAAAAACACCAGGCGCAAGGCCTGGCATTTTTTGTTATGTGGGCAGGGAAGGATTCGAACCTTCGAAGGCAGAGCCGCGGCATTTACAGTGCCGTCCATTTGACCAACTTTGGTACCTGCCCGAAAATATTAATTTGTTAATTGTTCTGCTTCTTCCTTAATCCATTCTCTAATTTGATTCAGAAGCTTTTTGTCATAATATCTAATGTGAACCAGTCCGTGGGGCATCTTATCAATTTTATTTGGATCAAAGTCGGTGCGAATATATGGCTTTGTAAAATGGTCTATTGGGATGCCGGTTAGATTAGACCAAAAATTTGTAATTTTTGCAACATCTTGGTTTTTGTGACAATAAATCATCGCCCGAAGTTTTGTTTCGTTTATTCCGCAAATCTTTCGTAAATACATTGTGAACAATTTGATCATTTCCGGTTTACTGTTAGTAAAATCGACGTTTGTTGCTTTTTCAGATGTGGTACCTTCGCACCAATACATAATAGTGCCGGCAGTTTTAAGTTTTTTAAGTTGCATTGTCCGCTGGTTCGGGGCCAGAACGTATGAAGCAGGTTTTTTATTGAACGCCAATTTTGATAATTCCTTGTGCGTTCTCCTTTGAATTTTGTGTCTTCGCATAAATCGATAGACAGTTGTAATGCTAACATTGATTCGAGTTGCTATTTCGTTGGCGGACAATTTCTCTTTGTAATACAGATTTTCGATAGTTACTTTTTCTGAAGTTGGAATGACATATGTTCTATTCATGTGATAATTATAACAAGTACATAGAATAACCGGCAATAGTCAAAAGTCTCTAAGAAAAAACCGACTACTTGGTCGGTTTGTCGGGCTCGGTGGTGGAGATAAGGAAGATTCCTTTTTCGAAACCACCTCGTTCGTCTCTTATTCTTTTTTGTTCCGCGGTGATATCTTCCCATGAGATTCTCTGAAGTCGGGTGATTGCTTCTAAGACTTCCAGTACATCTGCGAGTTCATGGGTGAGTTTAGCCGGCTTTGCTCTGGCGGTCTCGCGCGCTTCTTCGACGAGCTTGGAAAGTAAGTGGGGAAGTCGAGCGTCGAGCGGAACTGTTTTCGTTTCACAATCGACCCCGATGCCTTTCAGGTATTTTGGAATACCATCACGGACAAGTTTGTTGTAAGTAACAGTTTTCATTTTTTGTTCCTTTCTGTGATTTTACGGTACAACAGATAACAATTAAATCAAATGGTTGTTTTGAGTATTTTTTACATGTTTCGTTTTCGCACTAAAGGTAGCTCCGAAAATACGTGTCTGTTGACGCGTATTTTCGGAGTTCTTTGACACTTGTGCAAAATAACCCAGTTGGTAATTGAAGGGCTCCGAAACTTTGCGCATCCGAGCACAAAGATTTCGGAGTTCTTCGATTCTTGTGCAAAACGACTCAACAGGATGTTGAGTCGTTTTGTGTACATTTTATAGTTTCGCAGAGCGAAACGGATAAGGAAGGTCGCTCCGAGACTCGGCGCTTTCGAGCGCCTAGAGTCTCGGAGTTCATTGATTCTTGTGTAAAACATCTCCACGGGGTGTGGAGATGTTTTATGTACATCTGATTAGTTTTGCTTCGCAAAACTTATTCAATGAGCCGGAGGTGGGAATCGGACCCACGACCTCTTCATTACCAATGAAGTGCTCTACCACTGAGCTACGCCGGCAGGTGTTTATGTTCGCTAGCATGCCTTATTTTTTGCGAATCGTCTAGAACCTTGCTTGGGGTTATACTGGGAATGTAAATTATGCGCAGATTCTTTTTGGGGATAATTGGTGGAATAATCGTTGTGGCGATTGCTTATTTTTATGGTGCGGATATTTTGCGTCAAATATCGCTCGGAGGTGAAAGTGGGACGCCGAGGCCCACGGCGACATCCTTGGTGGATGAGGCGCAATCGGTTAATCAAAATAGAACGATAAAAACGACTGGCGTTAAAAAAACGAATGATGATATTTTAATGGCGAAATATGTTGTCTCCGAACGTCCCAAAGAAGGAACAGAACAGTGGACGGACTTGTATTTGTCTTCGGACGGTATCATGCGCACTATCACACCACCCGATAACGTGGATCGGACGGTAAAACCGGTAACAGATGGTAGTAATATATATTATTTAATCGAAAATAAAAATATTCGGGAACAAGGAAGAAGTTTAGTTAGTGTGGGGATTGAAGATAATAAACAAACGCTGATTTCTGATTCAACTCCGCTTGTTGAACCGCGCTCCGTTTTTTCGGCCAATGATGGTAAGACGATTGCTTTTTATTTGGACGGTACGCAAAAGAAAATGACCGAGCTTTGGACATATTCCGCGGAAAAAGCGCGGAAGCGAGTTTCCGTGGAAAGATTGACGCAGAACGCGCAGGGTCCTTTTTGGGACGCCAACGGGGGCTTTCTGTTGCGTGACGGAGCAACTGTTTTGCGTGGATCGCCAAATAGAACCGGTGCCGATATTTTGCCGATAAAATTGGATTGGAAAAATATTTTATCGGGAAGGTCGATGATTCCATCACCGGGTGGAACGCAGATTGTATATTTGATTGGTGAAAAAAAAGGAAAAGATGTTTCTGCGGTACTGCTGGTTTGGGATTTGAAAGAAAATCAGGAGCGAGAAATTGCTTCTTTTACGACGGATAAAGTAGAAATACTTGGCTGGAGCAATAGTGGGGCATTGGTTGTAAGAGAAGGGGAAGGTGACGTAAAAATTTGGAATATTACCAAAGACGCAAAAGAAAATTATGGTCTTGAGGCCAACGCGCGTTCGGTAATATTGGCAGGGGACGGTTCGGAAATTTCATATATCTTACCGGGATCGACGGGGGAAAAGATGGTTTCACGGGTTGCGAAAACCGGCGATGTCGTAGCGCGAGAGGTTTTGCCGGCTCTCAATGATGTTTCAATTACGGGGGTTACCAGCAGGACGGATATTATCCAATTTCTACGTTTAAATGTTGTTGTGGAAGGTTATTCTCAAGCAGCAGAGTTTCCGCTTGCAAAAGAAGTGATAGTGGGTTATGTTATGCATCATATCCGAGAGATTGCCGCGGTGGGCGAAGGGGAAGCGGCTATCGCGCAACGGGTTTGGTTTACGCATGTTCCCGGCGCAATTTATGTCGATTACTTGGTCGGCTCAACGCTTTGGCGCCGTTTGATCCAAGTTGACGGAGCGGGCGGTCAGGCTTCAAAATATACGCTTATCGGGGTTTATGCGCCGGCTTCAGGGGAATGGGTGTTGGCCAAGGGGCGCAACCTGACAGACCCGAGTACAACCGAACTTTACGAATTTGATCCCGAGTCCGAGAAATGGCTTAAAAAAGATATAACGAATATTCATCCATAATTTTTAGAGAAAACCATGGCAACGAGTGACTTCAAAAAAATCAATTGCACAGTTTGTAAGCAACAAAATTATATGCGTCGCAAGCCCAATAAGAAGGGTGTGCAAGCGGAAAAACTGGAGACGTCAAAATTCTGCAAGCACTGTCGCGCGCACACGGCGCACAAAGAGTCGAAATAATATTGCTATTTAGCAATTTCATCCCCGAGCGCCATCGGGGATCCAAAACGCTGGTTGTAAAACATCCCCAATTCTAGCCACTTTTTGTTTTGGTTGTTTTTGGGTAGGATAATTCAATGACTAAAAAATTCGTTGTCGGAATTCTACTGAAAGATGGAAAATATCTGGCTGAGAAAAGACACGAACACGAGCGCTATTATCCGGGGAAAACTATATTTCCAGGTGGGCATATTGAGTTGAACGAATCATCAGAAAAAGCATTGGCAAGAGAAATGGAAGAAGAGCTGGGTATCTTTATTGAGAAGTGTGATTTTGTTGGGGAGTTTTATTATGAAGATGGTACTTCTTCAAAAGTCTATGTAATAAATCAATGGAGGGGTAATCCTGAACCCAAGGAGGCGAAAGGTCTTATGTGGATTGAGAAAGAGGATCAATTATCAAACGAGATTGATAAGCAAATGCTTAAAAAGATAAAAGATCGGTCGTCATAATTCGTTCATAATCCTGTATTATTTTAGCTCAACAACTTGTATGATTGTAGAATCGATTCGCAAATAAACGACTCAAGGAAAATTGATTCGTTTTTGGTTTGAGCTCGTTCTAGATAAGTGTAATATGCTTGTTTCTTATCACGTTTGATTGAAATTGGTGGTAAGCCGTGTCGGATAGCGATGCTGTGCATCAGTAACCGCCCAACGCGGCCATTGCCGTCCGAGAACGGATGGATATGCTCAAATTGCGCGTGGTTTTCGGCCAAGTGTGAAAAGACATTGGCAGGTTTTTTATTAGTATTCTTGATAAAATCATTCATCAGTTCTTCAATTTTCAAGTGATTGGCCGTGACAACACGGGAGCCCGCAATTCTAACGGCATGATTGCGATAATGTCCGGCATTTGGATAAATACCGTTCATTAAAATTGAATGGAGTTTTTTAATATCATTTTCCATTGTTGGTTCCTCGTAGCTATTATTTAGGCGCTGAAATAAGTTTGCCAGGGCGGCTTGATGATTTTTAGCTTCTTGGTGTTCAACAACGGTTTTATCGGGAATGACCGCATTGTCAAAAAGCACGGCTTTAACTTCCGGCTCGCTGAAAGTGCTACCTTCAATACTGTTGGTATGATAGGTCAGTTCCAGCACAAATGAGTCGTATAAGTCTTTTCGGCTCATGATTAATTTTAGCGGGTTGGGGAACGTTTTTTGCAACTGTGCTATTTGCTGCTTTTTTTGAGCAAGTTCCGAATCGTCGATTTTTTCTGCGCCGGTATATTCTTGGTAGAGAAGGTCAATTTTTTCACCGTGTTGTTTTCGTGGCGTACTTTTTGCGTTTAGCCAGCTGTTCAGAGTGGGGAAAGATACGCCCAAAAGACCGGCCAGTTCCGTCTGGGTTTTTTCTGTAACTTTCTGTAGAACTTTTAGTTTATCTGCGTAGGTCATAATGATAGTGGCATTCTAACAAACTTTATAAAGTTAGTCAAGTCTTATAAAGTTAGGAAAAACTACCAAATTCTGCCTATTAAGTTAGTTACCAATCAAGTTATCGAAATCATTCAGCTTTAATACGTTAATAGAAAATGAAATAAACTTCAGTCCATCTTCGGGCTTATTTGTATTTGCTAGAAACCATTCGATAATCCAAAAAAGCTGATAAAGCATGTATCCCTTAAAAGCAACTCGAAGAAGCTGATTTTCGGCTGATAAATCGTATTCACTTTTTCCGTAAGTTTTTCGATAAGTCTCCAATGCAAGTTTGATTTTCTGTGCATTGTACAGGGCTCTGTTTTTTCCACGATAGGAGTAGCAAGACTGTCCAATCGTGCACGCGAGATCTGTTAATCGACAATCCCATCTTGCCCAATCAAAATCAAAGAGGCCCGACACTCGATCTCCAATATAATTCATGTTGCCCGGATGAATATCAAAGTGAACGACTTGTTTAGGCTGTTCATCATATTTACTCATCTTCATTTCCGCAAAGAGATTGTTAATAAGTTCCTCTAAAAATGTTTGATTTTCCTCTAGTAATTCCTTGACTGGGCCGGTACGAACCTTGTTTGTGAGTGAGTGTAGTATCGTGATTCCATTTGTCACGTAGAAATAGAGCGTTTTATTATTGTGTGGTATTTCTCCCTTAAAATCCTGGACGGTTTTTGTAAAATTCGCTGAAGTCTGAAAGAAACTCACGAGCTTTGCGTCATTAAATCTTATTAGATTACTGACACTTTCTTTTACTTCTCCGGGCAAAAACTCTTGAAGACTATAATATTTATTTTCGAAAGTAGTGATAAGATCCCCATCCGTGTTCTCAAACAGGTGCGGAGTCAAATTAAATTTGTTTTTTGTAAGATAATCCAGTATGTCTGCCTCGAAATAGAGATGAGAAGTGGTTGTGGTTGGGTTCGATTCCCGAAGAATATATTTGTTTGAATGGGTTTTAACGAGGAAGATCTTATTTACGTTCGCGAGGGTGTTTTGTGTGATAGAGTATTCCTTGGTTTTGAAGTCGTAACATTTTAAGACTCTTATTATTTGTTCTAAATCCTTTGCTGGAACTTGCTTGTAAACCATAAAATACAGGATAACATACAGAAAATCTAGTGAATATGTTGGAACTCTGCGGAAGGGTCGGCCTCGCAATTTTCGTTGATACGGAAATTTCTGGCCACCGGTTCGCGGTCCTGCTGGACATCGCTCACCGTTCGATTCCCCTATGGTCAAAGGTAGCTCCGAGACTCGGCGCTTTCGAGCGCCTAGAGTCTCTTGGCTCTGCCGCTCGGTTTATCGCGGATAAACCTCACGCCAGAGTTCTTCGGTCTTTGTGTAAATATGTTTTCACGGTTTCGTGAAAACATATTTATGTACGTTAGGATTTGTTTCGCAAAGCGAAACTCACCTCGAGAGTTCTTCGATTCTTGTGCCCCGCCGGTGGCGGGGTGTACAACATTTGAATGTTTCGCTAAGCGAAACAAATCTCGAGCAGGCGAGGAGGGAATCCCGCTCATCCACAAAATTGCGCTCGCTGTTGCTCGATGCAATTTTGCTCCTTCGTGGCCAGGGTTTTTAAAAACAAGAAGCAGTTCTTGTTTTTAAAATACCCTTCGATTCCCTCGGGCTCAATTAAAATAGCCGCTCGAAAGCGGCATTTTAATTGAGCAGGCGAGGAGGGAATCGAACCCCCAGTTCAGCTTTTGGAGAGCTGTGGTTTACCATTAACCGACTCGCCCAAGTGATTACGATTGTATTGGTAAAATATACCTTTGTCTATCACGCATTAAGGTCCGACCTTTGCAAAGGTCGGACCTTAATCGCTAATCATTATCGTGGAACCTGGTATAATAATTCTTATGGACGAAAATAAAATCTGGGCGGTCACAATTAAGGGTCTCGTATTTAACGAAGAGGGTAAGTTGTTACTTCTTCAGGAACCTGATGGAATGTGGGAATTGCCCGGTGGGCGTGTTGAACACGGCGAAGAATTCGCGCAAACACTTACGCGAGAAATTATGGAAGAAATGGGTGTTGAGTGTGAGATTATTGATCAACAACCTCATTGGGCTTGGCCTGAACACCTGGTTAATCTTCAGAGGTGGAGAGTTGTGCTTGGGTTTCGAATTAATTTGAAATCGTTCGAATTTATTAAATCTGATGAATGTGCAGGCTCGGCCTACTTTGATAAACAGGGTCTTATTGATTTGGGTGATAAGTTGTGGGCGAAGGGAATTATTAGGTTTCTTTAGGGTATGTGTTAAAGTATTTTTTATTTAGCTCCGACCTACAAAGGTTGGATCTAAATCTTTCGACGGATATTTATCAGTGACCGACCTTGACTGCAGGGACGGTCCCTGATTCTGTGTTAGAATACCGTTAACACACAAAATGAACAGAACATTAAGAGCTTACGCGATTTATACCGGCGGAATGATCGGGGTGGGAATTTTCGGAATTCCTTTTGCTTTGATGCGGTCGGGCGCTTGGCCGACGCTGATCACCGGTGCTGTCGTGATTGTCGTGACATTTATGATTCACTTGTTTGCCGTCGAGGTGATTTTGATGGCAAAAGGGCGACGACAACTGCCCGGTTATATTGGTTTGTATCTTGGAAAAAAAGGAAAAGTTTTGGAAACAATCGCTAGCGTTGGCGGTTCCGTGGGCGCGCTTTTAGCCTACTTGATTGTGGGCGGTTCGTTTTTGGTATTGTTCTTGTCGCATTTCGTAGTGATCACGCCCATTACGGCTACATTGATATATTTTGTCTGTGCTGCTTCGATTGTGCTTTGGGGTAAGCAGGGTCATCCGGTAGTGCATATGGTTATTTACGGCCTATTCGTGGTCGTGTTGCTGTTGTTGATTTGGTTTTCCGTCAGTTTGTTTTCCGTTCAGAATATTCCGATTTTTGGTAATGGACAGCTTACGCCATTTCTTTTACCATATGGTGTTTTACTCTTTGCGTTTTGGGGCGTGGCGCTGACGCCAGAGTTGGTGGAAATAACGCAAGGTAACAGAACAATTATTCGGCGGGCGCTAGTTTATGGGTTTGCGACGGCGTTAATCAGTTACGTTATTTTTTCAACGTTGATTGTTGGGATCGGTGGCGTAAATACGACCGAAGATGCAATCGGCGGGTTGCGGAATTTTGGCGCGGTGGGCGAAGTAGTGATTTTGTTTGGCGCTTTATTCGGCGTTTTAACCACTTTTTCTTCATTCTTGGCGGTGGGGAGAACCTTGAAACGCACAATGATTTATGATTTCAAATTTTCCAATTTGGGCGCTTGGGCGATTGCGATGGGATTACCACTGTTTCTTTTTGTCGCCGGCGTAAACAGTTTTGTGAAAGTATTGGGCGTGACGGGTGCGGTGTTCTTGGGTCTGGAAGGAATTTTGGTGATCGCTGCGTATTGGGTGGCAAATTTTAGTTCTTCAAAAAGGAGTAATACTTTTGCGAGCCGAAAATTATTGTTTATATTTGGGTTGTTGTTGGCTGTTGGAGTGGTGGTGGAAATACTGCGAGTGTTACGGATATTTTAAATGAATGATGAATTTCGATTGATGATATATGAGTACTCGACGCGGGTCGCTATCATCATTCATTTATCATAAATCATTATTCGTCATTAATTTTTCGATCAACTTGCTATATTTCCCTCAAGTGTTAAAGTAATCACACATTGTCAACACTTATTGGCATCCCACAATTAATTGTCTTCTTTTTGGCCTTTTCGGGTGTATTCTTATTCCTGTATGAGCAACGCGGAAATTAAGTCAACAGAGCAAGAAATAATACTTCCGCGTCACGTGGCAATTACCCCTGACGGAAATCGTCGTTGGGCGAAAAATAACGGAAAAAGTAATATTGAAGGTCACGAAGAGGGTACTAGGGTTTTCAAAAAGATCCTCAAGCACGCATCAGCGCGCAATGTTGAGTATGTTTCGATGTGGGGGATGTCTCTAGATAATTTTGTAAAACGGAACCCCGCGGAAGTGGCGGGTTTGTTGAATCTGTTTCGCAAAGAATTTAAGGATTTGGCGAATGATGAAGATATTCATCGTAATAAAGTGCATGTCAACGTGCTTGGACGTTGGCAGGAAAAGTTTCCTTTTCCGGTGCGGGGCGCAGTGCAGGAAGCAATTGATGCAACAAAAGATTACAGTAAATTGTTTTTGAATATCTTTCTGGCTTATAGTGGCACCGATGAAATGTTGCAAGCGGTTCGTACTATCGCTGAAAAAGCGAAGGATGCCAAGTCGAAACTATTAATCACGCCGGAACTTTTAAAACAAAGTTTATTTACCAAAGATTTGCCACCGGTGGATTTGTTGATTCGCACGGGCGGGGAACCGCATTTGTCGGCCGGTTTTATGATGTGGGATTGCGCAGATTCCCAACTTTTCTTTACGGAAAAATATTGGCCGGATTTTACCACGGGTGATTTTGACGAAGCGCTGGCCGAGTACGCGACCCGCGGTCGTCGGTTTGGAAAATGAAAATTGTCGAAACAATTTTCATCCCCATGAAAATGGGGATCCATTGAGTTGTGGTGAAATAAAAAAAGACACACGGGGTGTCCGGTGTCCTATCACACCTCATACGGGCAGGTTTCCCATGCGTGGAGGAAGTTTTCGAGCAAGCGTCTCAAGATGGGGTAGATTGCGTCACCTGGTCCCTTGAGGATACGGACGATGGAATCCCGATTTTGCGTACCCTTATTTTTGAGTTGTTCGAAGTACTCGATCATGTAGATCAACATTTGACATAAAGCTTCGAGAGTTTTTCGCGGGTTTTCATCGTAAAGCTCGTTGATTGTTAAATCGAAGTCATAAAGTTGGCCGCTGAAGTGGTAAAAACCCATTTCGAATGTAGAACTTGTCAGAAGCTCCACAAGTGAATCTTTCGGCTCAAAATTTTCATGTGGACTCGAATCATTCGCGTATTCAAGGTGCCACTTTCCACCTGTTCTTCGTAGGTGGTATTTACCGTCGCGACGAAGAATGAGTTGGGAAAAATCGCGCATTTTCGTGCTCCTGTGAGAAGTTGAAAAACAACAATCCAACGGCTGTATTGTAGTTTATTATGTAATTTTGTCAATAGACGCGTAAGGTGTCAGGTACTTTTTTCGCACTAAAAAGTACCTGACACTCTCTGAAAATCATGTTATCAAAAACAGGAGCGTTATCATTGCAATAACCAGTAACGCGTGGATGATTAGGTCTAAGTGTTGGATGCGGATGTGGATGAGAATATTGACGGCAAGCAGTAAGGCCAGGACATAAACAAGCATAATTGAAAGTTCTCGTGCTCTTTCGGCAAAAGCGTTTATTTTTGCCTGCGCCGTTTTTTCTTCCGCGGTGGGCGGGCTAATTTGGTATTTCTGTAATGGAGAAACAACGGATGATTTAACTCGTCCATAACTATCCTCGGCGCGGACCGTAAAGCGACTTGTCGAGCTGGCCGTGGAAATCTTGCCTGTCGCAACCGAACCGGTAACCGATAATGGTGTTTCTTTACCGTCAATAATCACACTGGCGCTTTTTGTGGCGCCAAAAATTGGAATAACCAACATTATTGATGTCACATCGCCGTTTGGATCAGGAAGCAAAATAGCACTGTCCGGACTGATACTGGGGCCACGGGTGTCGATTTTTACGTGTCTCTCGGGCGATAATTTGCTCACTCGGTCCTCCATGCGCGCAAACACGGTAAGCTTGGCTTCTTTTTGTATTTCGCCGGGTAGTTTGAAATTTCCGCTAAATATGCCATTGGCTGTAAAATAGGAACCGGCTTTTTTACCATCCAAGGCTAATTCAACAGTTGTTCCGTCGGCTGATTTACCCCTGACTGTTGCCGCGCCACTGGGCAGAAGCTGTCCTTCGGTCGGTTCAAGGATTTCCGGAATTGGTAATGGTGTATTGATAGCCGATGCCGGTGGAATAATGGCTGGGGTCTTCGTCGGTTGCGGTTTGATCAGTTTATCAACCGGCCCAGGTGTTGCCGTGTTTATTGGTAATGTTGCGGTGGGTGCCTTTGATATTTCAGTAGTGAGAGAACCAAAATGTTGGACAATAATGGTTGTCGTTCTTCCTTGAAATTCTCCACTTACAACTGCAATACCAATATCGCGGTATCGAGGATTGAGAATGTTGGCGCGGTGGCCGGGACTATTCATCCATGCTTCATGGACACCTTCGGCGGTACTAAAATCGATTGCTAAATTCTCTCCAGCGTATACGTAATCGTAGCCAGCAACATCAAACCATTTCCATGGCGTTGCGCCCGCTGGACTTGTGTGCGCAAAGTAATCATTTTTTAACATATCCTCACCTTTTTTTTGGGCGGATCGTTGTAAGAGCCCATTGGGTGTTAGGGAAGGAATACTGGCATCGCGACGTGCGTTATTGGTGAGTTCGATTAGAAATGGTGATGTAATTGTGGAAAGATATGCTGTTTCCGGGGTGAGGGCAAAAATTCCAATGGTGGCAACCTTTGTGGCGATCAGTAAAAAACTTAAAGTTGCCAGTACGGGGTGGCGTAATAAGTAAGGGCGATATTTATTGTGTTTGACAGGGACGACTAAACCAACGGAATGCAGACAGGCCTTTTGCACAATCGATTGGGACATGAGAATAGTTTACCATTAAACACTAATGACCAAACCCCAAATCCCAACAAAATCCTAAATCACTAATGACCAAATGCCTCATTTTGGGTTTTAATTATTTAGGATTTTGTTGGACATTGGGGTTTGAAGTTTGGGATTTATAAGCCTGTTTTATCATCTGTGTCCGCAAATTAGGCAAATTGGTGTACCATATACTTACCGGAGGGTGAGGTTTATTGTTCGTTATTCTTCATTCATAATTCATCATTCTCAATCATGAATATCGTTATTATGGCGGGTGGCGGGGGAACACGGCTTTGGCCACTTTCACGCGATAGTTATCCCAAACAATTTACGCAATTATTTGGCAAGAAAACATTGCTTCAGCACACTTTTGATCGGGCGTTGAAAATTGCGGGAAAACCGGAGAACATTGTGATCGCGACGAGAGAGGATTTTGCTCCTGAAGTTAGAAAGCAATTAAAGCGTTTGCCAAAAGGGAATATTATTATTGAGAGTGTTAAAAGAGATACGGCACCGGCGATTGGACTGGCCGCCGCATATTTTGCGTCTAAGGGGAAGCATGACGAAGTTATGGTTTCCATGCCATCTGATTCGTATTTTACAAATGTCATACCGTATATTAAGGCGATTAAGTCATCTCAAGACATCATTGCAAAGAATTCGGACGCGCTTGTGTTAATCGGCAGTAAGCCAACTTATCCGGAGACGGGGTATGGATATATAGAAATGGGAGAAGCGCATTCAGGAAGTGACCACGTCGAGTATCGATCGGTCTTGCAATTCAAGGAAAAACCGGATCTAAAACGAGCAGAAGAATTTGTCAGAGCGGGCATCTTTGCGTGGAATATGTCTGTTTTTGCTGTCAGGATAGGAACAATTTTGGAATTATTTCATAAACATGCTCCAGAAATTGCCCAAAAACTTGATTTGATTGAGAAGTGTTTTATTGGTGGAAAGTTGTCTCAAATCGGAAAATTGTATAAGACGATGCCTAAGATTTCACTTGATTTTGCCGTTATTGAACACATTGACGCAAAAAATCTTTTTGTAATTAGTGCTGACTACGGGTGGAGTGACGTTGGTCATTGGGGCTCACTTCAAGAGTTGATGGCAAGTGAAGAAGGATTGGAAATGAAAAAAGGTATCGCTGTTCTTGTAAATTCTTCCAATAATTTCGTCTATAATACTGCCGAAAAAGCAATCGGTTTGGCAGGAGTAAAAGATTTGATTGTTGTCTCGACCCCAGACGCATTGCTTATTTGCCACAAAGGGAATGTGCAAGACGTTAAAAAGGTAGTAGAGGAATTGGCAACTAAGAACAAGGGTAAGAAGTTTATTTGATAATGAAAAACTATGTCATTGGTATTGTCGGAGTTTTAGTTCTGCTTCTGCTGGCCAATTTTACTTATCGACATTTCACCAACGCACCGCTGAATAAAAAAACGACTGAACAATTTGAAATAACCATTCCTTCTGGGACGGGGGCGAAACAAATTGCTAAGATAATGCGTGAAAAGGGATTAATTCGAAGTGAGTGGGGTTTTTTGATGCAGGAGTATTTGTTGGGCGCGAAAGGGAAGTTAAAAGCGGGAATTTATCGTTTTTCGCAATCTGAATCAGGCACCAAAATTATTTCTCGTTTGAAGGCGGGAGATATATTACCGCAGGACAACAAAGTTACCATTCCCGAAGGGCTAACACTTAAAGAAATTGCGCAACGTTTGGAAAAAGCGGGAATCGCATCTGCCGACGATTTTATTTTTGACGCAAAGGTGGAAAAATTTCGCGACAAATTTGAATTTTTAGCAGACGTGCCAAACGGAAGTTTGGAGGGCTATCTTTTTCCCGATACTTACAAATTTTTCAAAAAGACGCCGGTGGATGAAGTAGTTAGTCGGATGTTGGAGCGTTTTGATGAGCAGTTTAAAATTGCTTCGAAAGAAACGCCCGGGCTGGGAATACATAAATTGCATGAGGTTGTAACGATGGCGAGTATTATTGAAAGAGAAGTTATTACTCCGGAAGATCGTCGGATTGTGTCGGGAATATTGTGGAGCAGAATCGGTCACGGAGTGGCGATGGCGGCAGATGCCACGATCCGTTACGCGCTAAATAATTGGGACAAACCGCTGACTGTTTTGGATCTAAAAACCAATTCTCCATATAACTCGCGGTCTAACGCAGGACTTCCACCTGGCCCAATTGGAAATCCGGGGCTAGATACACTGAAAGCCGCAATGGACCCAAAAGAAACGGACTATTTCTATTATCTTTCTGCGCCGGATGGGACAACGATATTTTCGAAAACATTGGAAGAGCATAACGCAAACGTTCAGAAGTATTTGAAATAAAAAATAGTCGTCTTTGCGAGCCATCGACCATTTTCAAATGGGCGAGGCGCGGCAATCTCTAATTAATCTGGGTTTTCTGGGAATTGCTTCGGGACTGATGTCTCTCGCAAAGACGGGAACCATGATTGTGCCTATATTTGACAAGATGTAGTATTTATCATATACTACATCGTTCCGGTTATATATTGTATTTACCGGACACGCCTGTAGAACGGGGGCGAATTCAAAACCCGTTTAGGTGGCCGTGATGAACGGTTGCCGAATGTCCTTTGACAATCCGGCGATGAGTCGGAGAAAGAGGTGTAAGATGTTGCGTCAAGGTTTGTTTAATGCCAAGGTGTCCAAAGGTCCCGCAAAGAGGACGATCTCGTTGGGGAGTCCACAGGGGAATATTACACTTATTGGCTCGAGTTTACCGGTGAGTTGTCGGCCTGGTGATGAAGTTTCATCTTTGACGATTAGGCCTGATCCGGAAGCGGTGGGGGTTATTGCTGTTTCCGTTTATGATCGTGGTCGGACCAAGGAGGCGTCAGAGCGAATCGCTTGTTTGTTTGCGGTTGGTCATACAACTGACGGCGAGTCGCGGATCAACCTTGAAAACGCCTTTGAATGTGATGGTGAGCGTTTGGGCGAGGCGCACTGGGAAGGATTTGTTGAGGTGTGGGTTGGTGTTGAGTCGTATCATTCTTTCAACACCGATAAATTTCCTCAATACAAGCGTTCCGGCCGCTACGTCCCCGATCCGAACTTGCTCTGCCGTTATCTGGTCGGCACGGCCAGCGCGGACGAAGTCAAAGCCGCGGCGCTGAAGGTTGAAGAGGATCAGACGGAGCTGGAAGAATTGCGTGCGAAAGTCTCTAGACTTACGGAATTGGGGATACATGACTTGACCAAGTTGTCTGGACTCAATCGGCAATTGGAAGAAGAACGAAACCGCTCGGAGGCGATTTTGGAAACCGCAAAGTTCTGGCGAGGGGTTGCGTTCGCGCTGTGGGCCGTTCTGCGGAAGTTTGGTCCACTGTTTCAGGGTTTCGCTCGTAAGCTTTGTGATTCCCCAAGGTTTAAAAGAGCATATGCTAACTTTTCTTCCTGGACATATCCAACGGAAGCATTTGATCGAATGGATAAGGAAGATTTTCGGTTGGGGGATTGGGGCGAAATTTGATTTCTACCGATTTCTACCACAGAAGCACTATAGGTAAAAGCGAAGTTGTTTCGGCGAGGACGATGTCCCCGCCGTTTTTTTATTTTATTTTTTCGGGAAAAATGAAATAACCCTGAGCTTGTCGAAGGGTTTACTCCGAGTAGGGTCGAAGGGTACAGGGTGTTTTGTATCGATATATCGATACAACGGGAGATTGCTTCGGCATTGAAATGCCTCGCAAAGACAGGGATATTGCATAAAACAGAGGGATATTATAAGCTGTTCATGCACGCTTCTATAGACCTCTGGCTCAGCTGAAGCCGCGTGATTGCAAAGCAATTTTACGCGGTAAATCGCTGAATAAGCCCAGACGAGGAAGTATTACCAGTGCTATAGCAGAATTCCGTTTGTTTCAGTGAAATGATCGGCGGGCTCCCATCTTTGCCAAGGCTACGGTGGGCAGGCGCAAAGACTGCTATAACTCATGGTTTGGTCTTAGGATGACGCGTCGCGTCTCATTTTTTAATTTAGATTGAATGGCACTAACGAAAGGCGAGAAGAAAGTCCTCGCGTCTGATATTGCTGTAAAGATCAATGATGCCAAAGGTGCCGCCGTGTTTTCTTTTAAGAAACTCACGGTGTCCGAGAGCGCCAAATTGCGTCGCGAATTGCGAAAAACCGGTGGCCGAGTACAGGTCATCAAAAAAAGAGTTTTTCGTGCCGCGGCACAAAGCGTGGGTATCACCGCGGATTTTGCCAAAGTGCAAGGTTCGGTAGCGGTAACCTGGAGCGATACCGATATGGTGTCGCCGGCCAAGGCCAGCTTCGATTTCGTGAAAACGCACGAGGGAGCAAGCTTGGTGGCAGGTTTACTTGAAGGAACAGCAATTACGCGCGAGCAAGTGGAGAGTTTGGCTTTGCTTCCGGGCAAGGATCAACTAAGAGCGCAATTGGTGGGAACACTGATCGCGCCGGTAAGAGCTTTCGCAGGAGTTCTCTCTGGTACCCTTCGGGGATTACCTGTAGTTTTGCAGGCAATTGCCGATAAGCAGGGCGCATAATCTAAATCATTAATTATTACAAAATATATGTCAGACGAAGTAAAAGACGAAGCGGTAGCAGTACCGGAAAAGTTTAAAGATATGGTCGCCACTATTGAAAAAATGTCCGTTTTGGACTTGGCGGAATTAGTCAAAGTTTTGGAAAAGAAATTCGGCGTATCGGCCGCTGCTCCAATGGCGATGGCTGCTCCGGCCGCCGCAGGGGCAGGCGCCGCTGTTGTTGAAGAAAAGACCGAATTCAATGTTGAATTGACCGCTTGTGGCGTAAACAAAATTGCCGTGATTAAGATCGTACGCGAAATTACCGGCAAAGGTTTGAAGGAAGCCAAAGATATGGTCGATAAGGCTCCGCAAGTAGTTAAAGAAGGCGCGGATAAAGCAACGGCCGAAGATATCAAGAAAAAGTTAGAAGAAGCAGGAGCGACTGTAGTACTAAAGTAGATAATATAAAACAAGCCCCGCGGGGCTTGTTTTATATTATCTACTTAATTTCAAATATCTAATTCCTAATTTCTAATGAAATTACATAATGACAAAAAACGCGCGTCATTAGAAATTACCTGTCGGCCATAGCTTTAGCGACGGCTGAGATATTAGTAATTAGAAATTACTGCTTAATTTGTCGCTACTGGAGTGGGGGTTATTATGGGGGCTTTCAGTTGCACAGAATATACTCTCGTCTCATCCAAAACATACAAAGTTTCTTCTTTACTGCTGATGGCGATGTCGCGTAATTCTTTCGTGTTTGGGAAGACAAATTGGTTAGTGAGATTGCCAACTGTGTCATAAACTAATACGCGTTTTTGGGCTTGATCTAAGACATACAAATGTTTGATTCCGTCATAGATTAAAAGACGAGATGGTTTTACGACCGGTGTGGTCATGTTTTCTTGTTTGAATTCTACAGGCTTTCCTTTTAGCATTTTAACAATTTTTCCATCATCCATGAGCAAGTAAATATAACCATCTACACCCATTCCCGTGGCGCGTTCAACGGAAACAGACTTATCGGTAAGCCAAGCATTGCCACCATCATAACCGGACAGTGTCTTACTAAACCCGTAGATTATCTTTTGAGCAGTTGAAAGCAGATAGAGACGACTTCCAAAAATGCTGGAGGCATCGATACTTTTTAATCCGGTGGGTAATTTTACTTCTTGTTTCAAAAGTTCCGAGCGTTGTGTATCGAACATCGCCAGGCCCGGCGTGTCAGTGGTGAAAAGAATGGATTTTTCGGCAAATAGGGGAGTGGCACCGCGGAAATAGCCAATGCCTTGCGATGTTTGTGAGGCAACCTTTGTTTCTTTGGTGTCTAGATTGAGACTATAAATGGCGTTCGTGACAGGATCGAAAGTAAAGACATTGCGTTCAATATTGACCATCGCCGGGGTTTTAAGTGTTCCCGCGATACTGGCAAAATCGCCCGCCAGGTTTGGTGTGTTAATCCGGGTTACTTTTTCCATTCGGTCTTGAATTTCTTGGATTGAAACGATGAGTTTGTCGGATTCGTCTTTATAGTAGCCACTTTTATTAATTTGATTTGCTAAATTGAGGGCTTCCTGCAGGTCGATTTTTGCTTTCTGTTGATTATTGTAGATCAAAGCAGAATCGGCATTGTCTTTTTTGGCGCGTGCCTGCTCGAGTTGTTGGGCAACTCCATTGATCGCGGTATCCACCTTCTTCTTTTGTGAGAGAGCGCGGACGCCAAAAATGAATATAATAATGAAAACAATTACCACCGCCAAGAGAATTTTGGTTGTTTTTGGCGCGTTTTTGAAACTAAACAACGGCTTTAAAAATTTGCGCGTGAAATTAAGTAGGGGGAAGACAAAACGTTTTACCAAACTTTCTTTGGGTGCCTTTTCACCGGTTTCTTCTGAATAACTAACGGTATCGGAAATAAATTCATCATCAGAATCAGAATCAGAAAATTCGTTTTGGTTTTCTAGGGCGATTTCATCAACGTGGTCTTCTTCCGCGTTTTCAATTTCGGTTGCTTCTTCGGGACTCGGTGATTTACGAGATTTTATCATCTGTTTTGTACCTCTAGCCGTGGCACTGGCGAGTGAACCAGTCTTTTTTGCCGTCCAAACGGCGACTGCGGAAATAGCGGGAAAAAATTTCTCACGCGTGAATTTCCATCCAAGCGACGATATTTGTTTAATAATTCTTAGTAACGTGCCCCAGAATGATCGTTTGAGTGGTATTGGGCGACGCGAACGAATCGCACTCTGCTGAATTGGTTCGTGGTGGGTAAGGTTAACTTTTTTAGGCATATTCAGTGGCACGGCGGGCGCGGGAAGCCGTTCCGGTAATTTTGAAAACTGTAATAATAAAAGCGCGAAAGTAGTGCTTTCTTTTGAATCGTCTAAGAGGGATTGTAATAATGTTATCACCTCGCTTGGCGTTTTACTTGAAACCATGTGGTTTAGACGGTCATTCGGGATCAGGTGTGATAGTTGTGGTGTGGCTAACAATAGAACATCGTTTTCCGCGACGGTGCCACTGGCAACGCTGGTAAAAGCATGGTGGGGGCGTCTTAAATTTGGATCCGAAAGTCCTTCGCCGATATCGGTGAGACGGCCCTTTCTAACCAACAGTAACTCGGCGTCGCCGACACGGCTAATGTGAACATTTTGTCCCAAGAAAGCACAGGCGGCGGCGTGAAAATTTTCTACCCAATCAAGTTCACCTTGTTCCACGTAATCGCTTAAGACATGATTTGCTTGTTTTAGGGCCTCTTCAAGACTGTCGTACATATTGCGATTGGGATCTCGGAAGTATTCTTTGCGGATCGCGATTGAAACAGCGTCGGTTACTTCGGACGCGCGTTCTGAAGAATTTACCGTTTCCAAAACAAGATAAAGAGACCCGAGCTTGGCTTCAGATTCATCCGGGTCGTAAATATAGGTATCACATAAAATTGCACTTGCTTCTTTGTCGCAGGTAACTAGTTCCGCGGCATCAACAGATAGCAGTTTTATTTTGGCTTGTGGGCGTTGCGGGATCTTTTCAATATCCGCTTCGTCCGGGCCGTAATCCTCAGTATTGGATTCCATACGGTAAAGTATACATTTCTTGGCAAGGATGTGCCATATCTGGAATTTAGAGACGAAGACAAAAGGATATGAGCCCCATTGGGTACAGATACTATTCAATTTTTAATCAATTTGAAATATCTAAATATTTTAATTTGAAAACGCTGTTTTAGATATTTCAAATTTAATCTTTTCAAATTGATTTCAAATTAAAAATTAAAAATTTCAAATTATTATAGAATCTGGGTCAGTTTGGGGGCTTCAGTTTTTGGAAAATTGGCTTACTTTACTTTCCTCGAATCTCATCCTAATATCAGATATATGTCTCTTCCTCTCGAACGTCTTTTTGGGTCCAGAACACGGGTAAAGCTACTTTTCCTCTTTACTAATGGTATTCGTCGTCCCTACTACGTGCGGGAGCTTACGCGTCTCACAAAAGAAAGAGTAAATTCCATTCGCCGTGAGGTTGAAAATCTGCGTCGGATAGGACTATTGACCACGCATGTCCGAAAAAGCAAGAAATATTACGCCGTAAATCCGAAATTTCCCATTTTGGAAGATTTGGCGAAAATGATGCACAAAACAGGTAAACCGCTTCAAGACCGGTTGTTTGAGGGGATCAAGCGGGTGGGAAACATCAAATTAGTTTTACTGACCGGTCTTTTTTCACAGAGCAAGACGGCACCAACGGATTTGTTGATTGTTGGAGATGTTCAGGAGGAAGTTTTGAAAAATTTTGTTTTGGGGATTGAAGAAGAACTGGGTTCGGAAATAAACTACACTTTAATGACCGAAACCGAGTATGAATATCGTAAAAATATGAACGATAATTTTTTGAAAGAAGTTTACGCGAGCAAGAATGTCGAACTTCTTAATACGCTCGCTCCTAATTTGCGGGTAAAGAATACTAAGTAAACCTCTTTTGAACGAGAACCAAATTTTTCCCTTCGGCAACCTCGCACAAGAGTCTTATAAAATTTGTATCACGTCTTTTTTAGCTCGTTTTTTGCGTGTCGTCGGCTTTTTTGTTGATCACAAAAAAGCCGTCGAGCTCTCAAAATTAACAGGGAAAAATGTTGAGATATTTCTACCGTTTTTTAATTGGTTCAACGTAAAATCGGAAATCAGACAAGAAGTGGTGAAAGAATTTAAAGAAACACTGACGGGTTATGGAATGACGGATTTGAGGTCTTTTCACGCCCCTTATGCCGGTCAAGGTTTTTTGTTGTCACGGTTTTTTATGAATCCGGGTGATCCGCGGATCCTCAAACAAAATATTCGAAATATGCGAAGAGAAATTAAATTACTGGGTGTTTTACGGCAGACATTTAAAATCGACCACCCGCTTATTTATGTTTTGCATTGTGGCCGTAAGGAAAAGGGGATTGGTAGGGGCGAGTCAATTCAGGCAACCGTTTCTTCAATTAAGGCGGTGATGGAGGATGCTTTTTCGGCGGGAGTATGTATTTCCCTGGAAAATACTTATTCGCATCCCGGGGAAGAAGAAATTGGGACTTTTTTTGGGGGTTTGAAAGATGTTCTCACACAAATTGGCACAGAATGGATTGAACGCGGTGTACTCGGTTGTACACTTGATCCCGCGCACGCCTTGCTGACTTATAGTGGAAACTATGATGCTCTGGAAAAAGATTTGGCGGATTTATTGCCTTGGTTTGTCCATATCCACGTTAATCATCCGCGAACGGCGAGAAACAAGACCGGGGAGCTTTTTTCGGAGTGGAGTTTGGGAGATGATAACCACAACGCGCCGGTAAAAATACCTTTGAGAACGCGGTATTGGTCGCTACTGGGAAAAGTCATTACGAATAGTAAAATTGCGCAGTGGCGCACGATTACTTATGAGGTAAATTGGGCAGTGCCGGTGTTGCAAACGATCTTTGGAGGGAGTCCGTTGAATGAAGTTAGGGTGGGTTGGGAAGCATTAGAAAGGTTCTGTAATCACCCCGAGGAGAAGTTTGACGTACCCGCCATCGAACGCTATATTGACGCGGAGTTAGCCGCGTGATCGCGAAGCGATTTTACGCGGTTGGGTGGGAAGTTGTTCCGACATCTGATCTCCCGCCCTTCAGGGCGAGGCTCGCCCAGACGGGCGGCCGACATCCGATTTCTGAATTAGGGCAGTTAGCTCCACCCTCCGCTCCCGCCAGCTGGCGGAGCTACAGGGTGGCAGGCAGCGGTAGGTTTGCCGGCAGAGCGCTGCCGGATTGGGGCAAACCTTCGGTGTAAGGTGCCGGCTCCGCCGAATCGTTTAGAATGGCATGGTAGAGCGTTGCATTCACATTGCAAAGGTCGAAGGTTTCCGCCTTCAGGCGGACCCGCCGATGTGGCGGGCGATACCAATGAGATGCAAATTTAAAAAGCGAATAGTACAATAATAACTAAGGGCGCATAGCTCAGTGG